>JALQST010000250.1 GCA_023264315.1 Nodosilinea sp. BSH.14 | reverse complement strand
AAGTTTTTCAGACCCAAGTTAACTTCAGCGCGGCCTAAGCCGATAGACCTTAACGCCTTTCCGCCCAGTCGCATGACTCGCAGCCAGGTTAAGCATGTCTTTGGTGGCGACCTCTACGTTCCGCCCTAGGGTGAAGCCAGAAGGCTTTGTAGAAAACACCTTTGGCGAACAGAGCAGGATTCAGAGGGGAGATCTAGACCTGCTACGACTGGCATAGGCACTGGGAATACCGAATTTTTCTAAGATTGAGCGGAACAACGACCCAGTGAACGCCCTTCTGATTGACCTAGGATCACTCCAGAAGGCTGAAGGATATTCACCTTTCTAGAGTGCCCATGTTCAGGGCGGACTAACAGGCTGCCCAAAAATAGTCCTGTAATGGTTAGGGGGTTCCTGGCGTTAGGTCTGCCCCTGGATGGCTTTCTGGAAGGTGTCGTAATCAAGCGGCTGGTCTATCTGGCTGTGGATGCTCTCTGGGAATAGCGGGCTTCCTGGCGACCACAGTTCAACACTGTCGGAATTTTGATCGTAGAACTCAGGATCGGTGGTGACGCGGACGGCCTGGGGCATTCCTGGGCTGAGATAGGAAAAGTCTTTGATGCCAGCCACCTTGATGGTAATGCCGGGGGGAAGCAGGTCTGGTCGGTTCAATAGGCTTTGCAGGTCGGCCAGGGTGTAGGCAGGGTGAGGACGCCTGGGTTCTTCTAAATCCTCCGCCGTAACTTCATCGAGATCGAAGCTGGTTTGGTTCACGTCCTTCGTATCTTCTTCCAGTTGCGATAGCAGGGCCGTGCGCTCCCGGTCTCGGTCTTCTCGGCGGGTGAGGGTGAGGTTAGTGATGGCTCCGGTGAGACGAGCCAAAATGGGCTGTAGGCGGCCTACAAAGGTCTCAAATAGGTTAATGCGGTCTCTGAGGGCAATGTAGACATCGGTTTCGACGGTGTTTTCGTAGTGCAGGTTGTAAATGCGGATGGTGGGGTGGGTCTGGCCGAGGCGATCAATGCGGCCAATGCGCTGCTCGACTCGCATGGGGTTCCAGGGCATATCGTAGTTAATCAACGCGCCGCAAAATTGGAAGTTCAGCCCTTCGGCGGCGGCATCGGTACAGAGCAAGATCTCGGCTTCCTGGTTGCGGAAGCGGCGTTTGGTTTCTTCGCGACTAATCGTGCGCCAGCGGCCATCCCGTTCCTGAATTTCGCCCCCTCGACCGGAGAAGCACATAATGGGGCACCCCAGGCTACGGGCCAACTCCTGGCGGAGAAAGTCGAGGGTGTCGGTGAACTGGGTAAAGAGGATGACTTGGTGATAGCCCTGCCGTTGGAGGCGGGTAATCAAGGTTTCCAAGGTTCGGGCTTTGCTATCGGTGGGGAGGGCACGCACCTGCTCTAGGAGGTCTTGGAGGTCGGCAGATTCCTCTAGGTTGAGGGCGGCTTTCTCTAGCTGGGCCGCTTCATCCATATCGGGGCTTTCCTCGGTCAGGGAGAACTCGTCGGGCAGGTCTTCCTCTAGGGCAGAAAGTTGACGATCATCCCCTTGGAGCTTGGCTAGGCGTCCCTCTAGGGTTTGGGCCAGGGCATGGAAACTGCTGGCTAGGCGGCGGCGGTAGATGGTCATGACGAAGCCCACGGCGTTACGTTCGCCCACGGCGGCATTGTTGTAGGTGGTGGAAATATAGTCTTCGACGGCATCGTAGACCTGGCGTTCGGCCTGGGAGAGGGCGATAAATTCGTCGCTGACCTGGCGGGTGGCAATGGGGGTAGAGAGTTTGCCTGCTTCGTAGTATTTCCTCACCAGTTCGCGGGTGTGCCTTGAAATGAGAACTTTCACAGGGGTATGGGCCTGCACCATCCGAATGGCAGATTCGCGTTCCTGGGTTTCCAGTTGTCGTAGGGGAATGCTGGCTCCATCCCGCAAGGCCCGCAGAATTTTCTTTGCCTTGAGGCCGCTCTGGCGAGGGGCTAACCGTTTCGCCCGGTCATCGTTGATGGGGCCATAATCCCGTTCGATGACCCGGAAGAGTCTGGCCAGATAGGCCAGGTCTTCGTGGCTGGGGGCAGGTTGGGCGGCCACCTCAAAGAACCGCAAAAAGTTGATCGCGTTCCACTCTGGGGGCATCCCCAGCAGTTCTAAGAGATCCCACACTTCGATGGGGTCTACCTGCATGGGGGTGGCGGTGAGCAAGACTAACCCTTGGGTGCGATGTTTGAGGCTCTGCATCAGGGCCAGCAGGCGGTTGGGACGCTTATCCGTGAGGTTGCCCGACTGCATTCCACCGCTGCGGCGGGCATGGTGGGCTTCATCCAGAATGATCAAGTCCCAGGGGTCGGCTTGCTCTAGCAATTCGGGCACCCGATCTTTGCGCCGCATCAGGTGGCTGGAGACCAACACAATCGGCTCCTGGTGCCAGGTCTGGCGGCTGACGGGTTTCTCCAGTGGCCCCTGGAATCCGGGGGAGGGGCACCAGTGCAGGGCTCTGCCGTCGTAGATGGGCCAGTTGAGGTTAAATTTTTCCCGCAGTTCAATTTGCCACTGCTTGAGCACCGAGGCCGGAACCATGATGAGAATGCGCTTAGCCCGACCACTCATCCAGGCTTGGCGAAGGATTAACCCGGCCTGGATGGTTTTGCCCAGCCCTACCTCGTCGGCAATGAGGAGTTTTGGGGGCCAGTTATCCCACATTCGTTTGAAGGCCCGCACCTGGTGGGGCCAGGGGGTGATGGCGGCTGTGGCTTCCCCCACCCGTTCGCCATTGGGAACCTGCTTGGGAGCCTGGTCAAGGTAGCTCCAGACGAGGGTTCTGGGGTCGATGGCGGGCTCTGGTTCTGGCTCTGGTTCTGGCGAAATCTGGGGAGCGTTGTAGCTGCCGCCGCCTTCTTTGAGGCGGTTGGGGAGTTCGTTTGGGGGTGGGGCAAACCGCAGCAGGTCATCCCGCACCGCTTTGGGAATATCGATCACCAGGGCATGGGAGGCTTGATCGTTCCACAGGCGGCTAAAGGTTACTTCGTCTTCGTCAACGTGTTCGATGGTTTTCCAACTGGTGTGGACGTGGATGCTGTCCCAGTTCCAGCGCCAGCCCTGGGGCGTTTCGTTGATGCCTCCGGTAAAGGCAAGGCGGTGGCCGTCGGCATCTTCGATAATTCCGGTTTTGTCGTGGAAGATGGGGGTGCCCCCCATGGGCCGTTTGTGGTCATCGCAGACGATGGCCAGTTTGATATCCAAAATATGGTGCTGCACCATCCAGGCCAGCAGTTCCAGGGCATCTTTACCCGCATCGTCGGGAGGATCGAGGGGGCGTTGGGCCAAGTGTTGATCCACCACCGTCCGCAGATCCATGCCTTTTTGGATGGCGTCGATTTCGCCCTGGCCGAGGATACAGCCGACGATCATCCGCATTTCGCCCTGGTTGTGGATTAGCCCCTCAATACCGCGCAGGGCCATGGCCAACGCCTCGGCCTGAAAGTAGCCTGTGGTGCGCCAATAGCGTTGGGCACATTGCAGGGCCGGAATATAAAAGGCCTCGACAATGTTGGCGGTGTTGTCGGGGGTGTATTTGGCCTTCCAGGGGTAGTCTGTGAGCTTGGGCATCTTATGAAAGCTTTGTAATTAAATCGCCACGCCGGAAGGTTGCAGAGAGTTGCTGCAAGGAAATCTTCTTCTCACCATAGAGATCCTGAACGCCATAGAGATCTTGAAGGGCTTGCTGAATATCTTGAACGGAGTCATTCAAATAAGCTTCGCTCTTTTGTTCGATCAGTTGTTGGGCTATCGGAAAGTTTTGGTGGCTAATGGCTTTGGCTGAAATATTCATGTCGGCCAAAAGTCTTTTCCCCATCTGCATGGCGATAAAGCAGGAGGCATAGCGAACAAAATCTGGGTCGGTAGGCTCAGGACGTTTGCGTCGATTTTCCGAAATTCGATAAAGCTGAACGGCAAGGACGACTTGTGCTCCATTTAAGGCTTCTGTGAAGATGGCAGGATATAGTTTGCCAAAATGTTCACGGGAGAAAAATTTGGCTTGGTGGGGCTTCCTTCTCCAGACCGACAAGACAGCTTCGGCGGCGACCCCGGAGGTAATATCACCGGATCGGGTACTCTTGTCAGACCGCTTACGCCGATAATGAAAGCCTAGCTGCTGAATATCCAGTTCCAATTTTTTTTGAAGATCATCATTGGCCCGTAAATCTTTGAGATCGACGGGATTCTGGCTGTTGGTGGCGTAGGTGATGCGTTGCACTAAGTCTTGATTGTCACTCGGCAACTTGTAAATTCTGAGCAACACATAGGCTTGGGAATTTTGCCTACTTAAATCAGATTCTCGCAAGGTTTTATAGATGGTCATACAGGTTTGGCCACCATTGATAATTTGAAGATTATCGACATGCACTTGATAATCTTCACGTTGCAAGGCATTGTAGGAAAAGTCATCACAGGTCAAGGTGATGCCATTATTGTAGAAGTAGAAATTACTGCTCTCATCACTGGTTAGGGTCTGTCGAATTCCTTCATTAACCCGATTACCTTGTAAGCCTAGATAGCGACGAATATTGCGCTCCAGCAATCGTTCTCCATGACGTTCAATCAGGGCTGCAATTTCAGCAACCGAAATCCGACCGATGAGGACTCGACTGAATTTCATGTCTTCAATGATGGCTTTGCCGCTGAGATTTAACTTATCTTTAACAGGCTTAGCCGATTGAAGAATGTTGACTAAACGCTCGTGGTTAACATGTTCCCAAGTGACTTGATCGCCAAATCCGGCGAGATCAATCAATTCCTGGGCCGACGCTTTCCAGGTCAGTCCATTATTGCAAGCGAGGACGCGAACCTGTGGGATATAGCCATCTCGAATTAAGCTGCGGGCTTCTTCTACTTTGGCTAACAGCCTAGGATTAATATGTTCTAGGATGGCTGCTGGGTTAAATAGGTATTGAATCGCCTTGATTAAACTGCTGATCCCATTCTCAGGAAAGTTGGCGTTTCCTTCGAGATTATTCTTGTACTTTGCTTGAAATAAGCTGACGGTAAACTCGCCATCATACTCCTCAGAGATATGCATGGCATCAACGCCAAAGTCCCCCCCGCCTTCTGTGAGGCAGTCAAAGACATCATCGCCCTCT
>JALQST010000024.1 GCA_023264315.1 Nodosilinea sp. BSH.14 | reverse complement strand
TCTAAGAACCTGTTGCAGCACATGGGTATGGGGTCGTTTAAGCTCAGGAATCTCCTGCTTTGCCGCTGCCAATGACTTGCATTGACTCGCAAAGGTTGGTCGTTTCGCATCTACAGGGATAATGTACTCCCGATCAATACGGCAAGCATTGATTGGGCATTGGCGAGAACGCGCCCAATCCTTTCGCTCGGCAAGGGCGTAGTTATAGACCTTCCGGCAAATTTCTAGCCAGTCTTCTATAGCCGCTTCTTGCTCAAGCGTTGGATCAAGCTTGTACTCGTAGGTGATGTTTAGCATGATTTCATTGTAGCGTCCTGAATAAATAGCAGCAAGCTTATTCAGAGAAAGCCGCCCTAAAAGGGCGGGGCTTGAAACCCATTATTTTTGGTCAGGGAGTTTTTTGGGGGCCTGGCTTTGACCACCGACCGGAGTCGATAGCCCAGTCGATTCAACACTACCGCCATCGTGCTGGAGGTCGGCAGCATCTCCTCGGCAAACCCCTGAGCCTGAAGTCGCAGGCGGGCTTCAGCGGCGGTTAATCGCGTGTACGCTATCGAACTCTTGAAACTGGGATCCTGTTGGCAATGGGTTTCGGCTAAGCTTCGTAAGGCTTCGGCGGCAGCGGGGTAGCGCTCTTCCCAGCGCTTGGTTCCACTAAATCCCGATTGGGAGCCCACACCAATCATGCCCGTGCGTTTTTCCGCTAATCCCAACGCTATCGTGTGACGTCCCCAACCAAAGACCTTTTCGGCTAATCGCGCTTTCCCGTCACAGTATTTCACCGTCATTTCGGCTTGGAAGGCTCGACACGCGGCTCCCGTTGAACTCTGCGACGCTAGCGCAAATCCGCAATTTGAGAGGCACTAAGCAGCCCACTTACTTCGACCGGCACACTATCCCTGGCGTTCCTTCACTAGGCTGACAAGGCTAGTCTTACCTTACCGCCAGCGGAAACTCTTTCCTAGAAGTCTCCTTAGAACGCTGACTCCCCTCCTCTTCCTCAAATCCCTGAAACCACCACGGTGCAAGCTGTCCCACAACTTTTCAGAAAATTTTGTCAGTCAACCAGCAAGGAATCTCCCGGCATACCCGATAGGGTTGCTGGGAGAGGATGTCAATGACCTGGTCCTGGAATCGCTATAAGACGCACAGGAAAAACCGCTGAATCGACATCACTATCCCAGTATTCCCAGGGCTCTCAGGATGACCACACCCGTGTTGAATCACTCCTCCTCAAGTATTGGTCTACGCGGCAACTGCTCAAAACCACTGATTCTAATTTGCGAAAAGCAATTGCATCTGCGCTGAGCCGACTTTTTGACTAAAACGACACCAATTGGCGAAAACCAGCATTAATCTGCAAATCGCGGCATTTAGCGTGCGAACGTACAGGATTTGAGAGAATGGAGAATAGGAGACTCGAACTCCTGACCTCTGCGGTGCGATCGCAGCGCTCTACCAACTGAGCTAATTCCCCAGGGAACTGGGTCTATCCTACCAAAACTCCTGGGTTTGGGAACCCATTAGGGGAAAACCTCCCAGGGAGAAGACCTGGCATGAAGACCTATGGGGTTGTGCCGGAAGTCAGCCACCGCCTTGATTCTGGGTTCCGAGGGTCACAGCTTGGCGCGAATGGTGAAGGAGTAGTCTCCGCCCGGTTCCAGTTGGTAATCGCAGCGCTCTAGAAAGCGGCTGAGGGGCTCACAAATGAGCGCTCGCCCGAGGGAGGGTTCAATCCGCAATTGACCCTGGTGAAAGCGCCACTGAAATTGCCATGCATAGTCGTTGGCTCGCACTTCCCCTTCAATCCGGCCTTGGCTCCATGAGTGGTGGGTAATGCGCACGTAGGCGGTGGTCTCGGGGGGGCGATTGGACACGGCAATGGGGGATGGGGGCAATATCAGCGACCATGGCCAGGGGCCGATTCCCGGATGACCGATGCACGGGCTCGGGGCAGATGGATAACCATGGCATTTTCCATAGGTACCATAACCTCTCAGCGAGGGCGAGGGCGAACCGGACGCCGGGCAAGGAGCGGCCTGAGGTAACGGAATTTTGGGTGGGCGTTTAATCCAAGGCGAAAAAACGGTAGCCTAGGATGAAGCCCTACGGTCGGCTCACTGTGCTCATTCTCACCCATGGGTACCCCTAGGCCGAAATGTCGCGGCTTGTTGCCTTCGCTCAACATTGGAAACTGCCTGTGCCCAAGGTCGGCATTATTTATAACGATATTAAACCCGTTGCCCAGCAGGTGGCCCGAGAGTGGCAGGAAAAGCTGGAAGGACGGGGCCTAGAGGTTGTCCTCGCCACAGGGGCCGGGGGTATTTTGGGCTATTCCAGCCCAGATCGGCCCATGTGTCACACCCCACTGGATAGCTTGGTGCCGCCCCATTTTGATGGAGCGATGCTGTTTGCCCTAGTGCTGGGGGGAGATGGCACCGTGCTGGCGGCCTTTCGGCAGTTGGCCCCCATCGGCATTCCGCTGCTCACCGTCAACACCGGCCACATGGGCTTTCTCACCGAAGCCTACCTGAACCAACTACCCCAGGCCATCAATCAAGTTCTAGCGGGGGAGTACGAAATCGAAGAGCGATCCATGCTGGCGGTGAAGCTCTGCCACGGCGATGCCCTGATTTGGGAAGCCCTGTGTCTGAACGAAATGGTGCTGCATCGCGAACCCCTCACCAGTATGTGCCACTTTGAGGTGGGCATTGGTCGTCATTCTCCGGTGGATATTGCCGCCGATGGAATCATTATTTCCACGCCCACGGGGTCCACGGCCTACGCTCTCTCGGCGGGTGGCCCGGTGATTACCCCCGGTGTCTCGGTGACGCAACTCATCCCCATCTGTCCCCATTCCCTCGCCTCGCGGGGACTGGTCTTCCCAGATCATGAGCCTGTTGCCATCCATTCCGCCAACACCGACCCCCTTGTGATGATTGTGGACGGCAATGCCGGATGCTATGTCATGCCGGGGGATTGGGTGAGTACCTGCCGTGCCCCCTACGTGGCTCGGTTCATTCGGCTGCGATCACCGGAATTTTTCAAAGTTCTGCGGGAAAAACTGGGCTGGGGGTTGCCCCACATTGCCAAACCCACCTCGGTGGAACTCCCCTGAGATTCAGCTTAGGCCGACACCCCATACAGCCTGCGCCCCCGCCCAGACCCTATAGGAGGTCGGGATCGAGACTCAGTTCCCTCATCATGACCCAGAAGAATGACCAGAACAGCGTGCCTGAGACTCAGGTCCTTCATTCCACGGTGGCCCCAACCCGGACTGGCGTTAGTAGGTGATGAGATCGGGAAAGACCTCCTTCACCGCTGGATGAACCAGTCGGCCCTTGGCCACGTTGAGCCCTGCCTTCAGCCCCGCATCGGTAATCAATGCGCCCATACCCTGGTTGGCCAACTTGAGGACGTAGGGCGCGGTGGCATTGTTGAGGGCTTGGGTGGCTGTCCAGGGTACGGCACCGGGCATATTGGGCACACCAAAGTGCACCACGCCCGACTCTAGGTAGGTGGGCTGGCTGTGGGAGGTGGGCCGCAGGGTTTCGATGCAGCCCCCCTGATCCACGTCAACGTCGATAATCACCGAACCGGGCTTCATTTGGGCGACGAGATCCTTCGAGACCAACACCGGAGCCTTGCGACCGGGAACCAGGACAGATCCAATCAGCAAATCTGCCTGAGGTATCGAGGTCTCGATTCGACGCGGGTTGCTGTAGAGCAACTCCACCCGGGAGCCAAATAGGGTTTCTAGGTAGGCCAGACGGTCTACGTTGATGTCGATGATTTGTACCCTAGCTCCCATGCCCACAGCCATCTTGGCGGCTTCAGTGCCAACTACGCCACCGCCTAGAATCACCACGCACCCAGATGCAACGCCGGGAATCCCACCGAGCAGCAAGCCTCGTCCGCCCTGCTGGCGTTCTAAATAACGTGCCCCAAACTGCACGGACAGCCGCCCCGCAATCACACTCATGGGGGTGAGTAGGGGCAGGCGACCGTCCCCCGTGGTCACGGTTTCGTAGGCGATGGCGGCCTGGATGCCGCTGCTCAACAGGGCTTCCGTCAGAGCCCGTTCGGCGGCTAAATGCAGGTAGGTGAATAAAATTAAATCGGGCCGAAAATAGCCATATTCCAAGGCTAGAGGCTCCTTCACCTTTACCACCAGTTCCTGCGCCCAGGCTTCGGCGACATCCTCTACCAGGGTGGCTCCAGCGTCCTGATACGCCTCATCGGTGAGGCCCGAACCGGCCCCCGCCCCCGTTTGCACCACCACCTGATGCCCCTGCTGGCACAGGGTATAGACCGTTGCTGGGGTCAACCCCACCCGAAATTCTTGATCTTTAATTTCCTTAGGAAGTCCAATGCGCATGGGTGTGCCTTTCGTGGGTTGATGAGATGCTGGTGCCGACCGCACTTCAGTCAGGATATGGCAGATCCAAACCCGATGGGATAAAATCCCCTAAACCGGGCTCCGCTGAGGCAGAAACGCTGGGGAACCTAGGCTGGGGCAGAGTCCTGGGTCTACCCTTGAGCGAGGGGATTAGGAGAGGGGTAGGAGGTCGCTAAAGGTGGGATGGTGAAAGGTATAGCCAGCGGCCTTGAGCTTTTGGTTGGAGACCCGCACATTGTAGGGGCGGGCGCTGGACTGGGTGGCGTCCCACGGGGTGGGGGCAAGGCCGTAGGTGCGGCCCACTCGGTCAATCAACTCGTGGATGGTGGGAATTTCGTCTTGCACGAGGTTGTAGAGGCCGCTGAGGCCGTGGGTGTTGGCCCAATCGATGGCCCCCACGATGTCCTCTCGGTGAATCCAATTGCTGGCCTCATCGCCGCTGCCGGGGCGGGTGGTGCCCGCCGAACGACCATAGATTTTCGCCAGTTCCCGGCCTGGGCCATAGATGCCACCCAGGCGAAACACGCACACCCGTCGCTGATCCGTCGCCGCCGAGAGCAGGACGTTCTCGGTGGCTAGCATAATCCGCCCGTTGTCCGTAACGGGGTTGGCCGGGTCGTCCTCCCGCACCCAGGCTCCACCATAGTTGCCGTAGACCGAGTAGGTGCTGGTGAAGATGATCTGCCGCAGATTCGGGGCTTGGCTGAGGGCCTGCACCACGGTTTCGGCGGTCTTCAGGTAGGTGGTTTCGTAATTAGCCTGCCGTCCGGCCCCCACGCAGATCAGCAGCATCTGCTGCCCCGCTAGCGCATCCGCCACCGCCGCCCCGTCATCGCCGCGCACCACCACGGCCCGATCCGCCACGGCTTGCAGTTCCGGCAGACGGTCTGGGCGCGTCGTCGTCGCGGTGACGGTGATCCCCTGGGATTGCCAAAGCCGTGCCACTGCTTGACCCACATATCCACATCCCAAAATGGCCGCGTTGTGATGACTCATCGCTCCAAATCCCCCAAGCTTCCAGGCTCCAAACCATCTAGTTCCGGCAGGGACAGCCCCACCCCACCCCCAGCGTACCGAACGGATGCGCCATCCCCTCAGCCTAAATCACATCGGCAAAGGTGCGCTCCATTCGGCGGAAGTAGAGCATGCCGGTGAACAGCAGGACGAACACCAGCAGCAGCGACAGGAGAAATCCCGGCCAAAAGAGCTGTACCTCGCCGCCAATGATGGCCCAGCGGAAACCGTCAATCACCCCCACCATGGGGTTGAGGGAGTACAAAAGTTGAGACCTCCCGCGCTGCCGAGACGGTAAACCGCTCGCTAGAAGCCCCTAGACAATCACTCTGGGCGCTAAAATCAGAAAGCCCATGGGCACAGATTGACATTAGATTCACATTAGCCGTTCGTTCGAGAGTAACTCCATGTCACAAGGTCAAGGATTTGGGTTTGGGTTTGGCAAAATGAAGGAACTGACCGAAGCCTTCAAAAAAGCCCAGCAAATTCAGGAGGGAGCCAAGCAACTCCAGGAAGATCTGGAGCAAATGGAGATTGAAGGCGAAGCGGGCGGTGGCCTGGTGAAGGTGATCATGAGCGGCAACCAGGAGCCCCGGGGTGTCACCATTGTCCCCGAAGCCCTGGACGAAGGGGTTGAGGTGTTGTCAGATTTGATCACCACCGCCATGAAAGATGCCTACCAAAAATCTACCTCCACCATGCGCGACAAAATGGAGGAACTCACCGGGGGGCTGAGCCTACCCGGCTTCTAACTAATCGACTGGGGGTGGCGCTGGCGGTGGCCGGAGCGTTCTGACGGCGATGTCGTCCAGCCTGCTCCCCGGCTGGGTCAACCCCTTGACCACCCCTGCATGTCCCTTGCTGAAGATTGCGTTCTGAATGGCTATGAGCACTCGCGTTTTGTTTGTGTGTCTCGGCAATATTTGTCGGTCGCCCTCCGCTGAAAACATCATGAATCACCTGGTGCAGCAGCGGCAGTGGGCGGATCGCGTGAGCTGTGATTCGGCGGGAACGGCCAGCTACCACGTTGGCAACCCACCGGATCGACGGATGGCGGCGGCGGCGAAGGAGTTTGGCATCACCCTCAAAGGGCAGGCACGCCAGTTTGATCCCACCGATTTTGATCGGTTTGACTGGATTTTGGCGATGGACAACCAAAACTATCGCGACATCCTGGCGCGGGATGGGACCAAGAGCTATAGCCACAAGGTCAAGCTCATGTGCGATTTTTGCCGCACCCACACCGATACAGAAGTGCCGGATCCCTACTATGGTGGCCCCGAGGGGTTTACCTACGTGATTGAACTGCTCCTCGATGCCTGTGACGGGTTTTTGGATCAGGTGATTGGCCATGTCGCCACACCCTAGGGAGAGCCAGGGGGCGATGGGTTGGCCACAGCCCCACCGTTGGCAACCCTGGCGGCGTTGGCGCTATGGCCTGCTATCCTTGGCCACGGCGGGTCTGTGGCTGTTGGCGGTGCCCAGTCGGGCCGCAGATCGCCTGATTATTTCCTACGGTGTCCTAGAACGCACCATTACCATGGCCGATCTGGAAACCTTTGCCAGCACCGGCCAACTCTCGGCCCAACTGCGGGCCTACAACCGCTATTTCAACCTTTCCCCCGATCAACTCGATCAAGCCCAGCGGGCCTTAACCACCCCCGCTGAGATGCTGAGCCCGGTGGGTATTGCCCAGTTTCTCTACGCCCAGCAAGGGGTGCGGCTGTTGGAGGAACTCACCCGAGTGGTGCGAACTCCGGCCCGAGTAGGGGATTTTTCAGCCCTGCGGGCGGCGCTCATCCTCGGTGCAGTACGGGCTGAGGGCGGTGTCACCCTTCTGGACGCGCTGCGGGCCTACCCCCTCGAAGCCATCCGCATTGATTTGGCGGAGGGTTTTGTGGTAGCGGAGGAAATTAACCGGGCCATTTTCCAGTCGGCCCAGGCGGTGAACCTGGTGCAACGCCTGTCTGACCAGGAGGCCGAGGCCGCCCCCCTCAACCCCGTCGAGATGGAGAGCCTGCGCCAATTTCTCCAGGCTAGCCAACCCTATGGTGTCCAGACATTCAGTCGCCGCCTGCCCGGTCTAGATCGGCCCGTAAACCTATACCTGCCCCAACTGGGAGAGGGCCAAGCGCCACCGCCCCAGGGGTTTCCGCTGATTCTGATCTCCCACGGACTGGGCAGCAACCGCCGCAGCTATGCCTACCTGGGTAACGCCCTGGCCAGCGCCGGTTTTGCCGTGGTGGCCGTTGACCATGCGGGTAGCAACGATGAACAGCTCATGGCCCTGCTGGAGGGGCGCACCGCCGACGTGGTACCCAATGGGGAATTTCTTCGGCGACCCCAGGAAATCAGCCTCACCCTTGAGGCCCTGACCGCGATCCAGACCACCCTGCCCGTGTCCCTTGACCTCAACCGGGTTGGCGTGGTGGGGCAATCCTTCGGGGGCTACACGGCCCTGGCTTTGGCGGGGGCCACCTTTGATCTGGAGACCCTGAATGGCGAATGCCCGCCGGAGGTGCTGACCTTCAACCCCTCGCTGCTGTTGCAGTGTCAGGCCACAGCGCTGGCGGATCCCCAGCAAGCCCTTCAGGATTCACGGGTAGACGCCATTTTTGTGATGAACCCCGTGGGCAGTGTGCTGTTTGGCCCCGGCGGCTATCACCGCATTCCCATTCCCGTCATGCTGGTGAGTAGTGCCGCCGACACCGTGGCCCCGGCCTTCCCCGAACAAATTCTGCCCTTCACCTGGCTCTCCACCCCCGAGCGCCATTTGGTGTTGATTGGCCGGGGCACCCATTTTTCTGTGATTGGCGATGTCGATGCGGGCGATCAACCCATTGCCATTCCGCCAGATATCATCGGCCCCCGCCCCGATTTAGCCCAGGACGCCATGGAAATCTTGGCCCTGGCCCATTTCCAACTGGCGCTCAACCAAGACGAACGCTTCCGGCCCATAGTGCAGGCGGCCTTTTGGCAAAACCTCAGTGGCGAGATCTACCCGATCTACCTTAGTACCACCCTCTCCCCCGAAGGTCTGGAATCCGTGCTCCGGCCCTAGGCTGGGATTCGTAACTGAGAAAGCCTGGGTGAGGGGACTTTGCTTCTGGGTAGGGCGGGGTGGGGAAGTAGGGTTATTCCGGGCGAAGTTGGATTTAAGGGGCGAGGCCATTATCGAGGAGGGTGCCCATCAGGCAAGCTCCGGTGGTGAGCACCCCCCCTAGGCGGGCCTGGGTCAGATCGGCGCAGAGGAGGTTGGCCCCCGTCAAGGAGGCTCCGGCTAGGTTGGCTTGGCGCAGGTCAGCTTCTTCGAGGTTAGCGTTGTCTAGCCTTGCTCCAGAGAGATCGGCTCCGGAGAGATCCGCCCCCCGCAGGTTGACCTCGCTGAGGTTGGCCCCCCGCAGGTCAACGCCGCGCAGGTCACCCCCTTGCAGGTTTACCCCGGTGAGGGTACAGCCACTGAGGAACGCCCCCGCCAAACTGCCGCCCCCAAACCGCGCCCCCATCAGGTTGGCCCCCCGCAGGTTAGCCCCCCGCAGGTCAGCTCCGCTGAGGTCGCACTGCATCAGGTTGGCCCCCCACAGGTTGGCCCGTCCATCGGCCCCCACCAGGCTGGCCCCCATCAGGTTGACTCCCTCCAGGTGGGCTTGGTTCAGGTTGGCATGGCTGAGGTTGGCCCCCGCCAGTTTGGCCCCAGGCCAATGCACCCCGGCCAGCATCGCCCCAGATAAATCCTCATCGGTGAGGTCAACCCCGGGCAAACGGCGCAGTTGTCCGGCCTTGAGGGCAAGCAAATCCAGGGAGTCGGCGGTGAAAGGGGCCATGGCGTTGGGAAGGAATAGGGACGGCGATGGGAGCGGCTTATGGAACCGGGGCGGCAAAGACCGTCGTGGGATCGGCAATTTCCGGGTTGAGCAATCCAGCCCCAAGGCTAATTCTAGTGGGAATGGCGGGAAGACTCATACCCTGCTGCAAGCCCATCACCAGCAGGCCTAAAACATCTATGAGCTTTGGATCCCATCGCTGCCCCGCCTCCTGCTGGAAGCCCCCCAATACCTCGGTAAGATGGGCCATGGCCTGGGCGGAGTCTGGGGCTTGGTCGCGGTGGGATGGGTCACGGGTTTTGAGGGCTACCTGGCGCTGGAACTCGGCCACCAGGCCCAGCAGGCGCGACTCCAGGGGAATTCCGTCCCCGGCTAACCCAGCGGGATAGCCCTGCCCATCCCAGCGTTCGCCTCGGTGGGTGATGATGGCGGCAATGGCGCGCATCCGGGGCATCAGCCGCAGGGTTTGTACCGCTGCCACTAGGGGGCAACTGGGGGCTTCGCTGGGGGGAGCCGGCACCTCGGCGGTGGGGGCAATGCGATACAGCATTCCCGCCAGCCGTAGCCGCTGAATTTGCCACGCGGGCAAATCGAGCAGTTGGCCCATCATCTCTAGCAGGGCCACCACTTCGCTACCCGCTAGGGGATTGATGGGGTCGCTCAAGTCCACCAGCTGGGCCATGCGCAAAAAGGCTTGAAGCTCGTTGGAAAAGAGATTGTGATCGAGATCCTCCGCCAAGCTAAAGGCCAAACTGCCCTTGAGATCATCCCGGCTGGTTTGCAAATACTGCACCACCTGGGTCACAGTGCGGCCCACGGTGACGGCGTCGGGGCAAGCTTGGGTAGGGGTGTGCTGGCGGAGGGTGGCAAGCTGTTCACGAAGCTGGGCCTGGAGGGCCGGATCGTACTGGCCGATGTGATCGATGGCTAGCTCCACCGTTTGGCAGACTAGGGCTGAATCAAAGGTCCAAAATCCATAGAACTTGCGCTCTAGGTCATGGCTGGGCTGTCCGGCTTGGCCATAGTCCCCCTCGGACAACTCCTGGCACAGCACCATGGCGCTGTATTCCGGCGAAAGAATCATCAGATGCCACTCCTGGGCCACCGGATCGCCGTCGGCCAAATCCACTAGGGCCACATTGGGCCGCTGGCTGGTGGGATGGTCGTGGAAGCCCGCCTCTGGCGACGCCATAATCACAATCTGCTGGGCACAGTCGGCCAAGCTGGCGTAGCGATCCGCTTCCTCTAGGTACCATTTCCCGCGCTGAAAGGCAGTCATCACAAGGGGAGCGGAGTTGGCGTTGAGAATGCAGTCTTCGAGGGCGTGACACAGGGCCACCAGCGTATTTTTGTAGTACACGCCGTAGTTGAGGGGCGTAGTTTCCGGTTCGGTGCGCCCACCCACCAGCCGTTGCAGTATTGACCCCTCCAGCATTGCCATCCTCGGTTTATCCTAACAGTTGTGTATTGTCGTCTGTATATCTCTATAGTTTGGATGATAACGCAGCTTAGGGGGCCAGACCACGGCGGGATCGCAGCGGTGGTAACCTAGCCATGGGGGCTAGAAGTTTCCATGGGATCAGTGGACAGAATGGTCGCAATGGCGGCGTTCAAAGCCTCGGGCTCGACCAGGTGGGGCCAGTGGTTGCCGGGAAGATGATGAACGCGCAGGGCCGGAAGATAGCGATAGTAGGGCCGGGTCTGCCATGCCATGCGGTTGAGGCCCGCCCGAGGCAGCAGTAAATGGGTGGGCACGGCCAGGGGTTCGGTCAGTCCGGCGCGGTTGAGGATGTCTTCAAACACACCATTGCGGGCCGCAGCGGCAAATTTGCTGCCCCAGGTACCGTCGGGCTTATGCTCCAGGGCCGCGTCAAACGCCGCCTGTTGGAGCGGGCTCCAGCCTAGGTATTGTTTCAGGGTTTGGGCCAGGGCCACGGCGGCGTCCCGAGTGGGAAATGGCCCCATCACCTTGAGGAAGGGCAGGGTGCGATAGAACAACGGCAGGGCGGGCCGAAACCCTTGGGGCAGGGTGTTCACAAAAAAGGGATCCACCAAAATCAGTCGCTTCACCTCCTGGGGCGATTGCTTGGCCCACAGCAGCGCCAGCTTCGCCGCCCAGGAATGGGCAATCACGGTGACGGGCTCCGTTCGGTGATCCAGCCAGGGGGGCCGTTTATGCTGTGCCACCCCCCCTAGGACCAGCGGCTAAAGTTCCTGCGTCGTCTTGAGATTTCGTTGCTACACTCACAGGCAACCTTCTGAGTTTGTTGCCCTTTGGCCCATGCTGGAACGCCGTCGGTATCGTTCTCTCCCCCTCAAGCACAGACGCATCCAGCGCCGCATGACTCGCCTGTCGGGGTTGGCGATGGCGGCGATCTTGGGAACCAGTGTGCTCTTGGCGGCCTTTCGTACGGTGAGCGGCCAATGGCGGGGGCCGATGGTGATGGCCCAACGCCCTGTGGGGCAGGTGGTCAACCGGGCGGAGGTGGCCCAGGGAATTCGCCAAATTCAAACGGCCAATGGGCGTCCTGTCCTGAACCCGCTGCCCATCGCCGAGGAGGTGTGGATCTGCGACGTGGTGGTGATTGGCGGCACCCTGGGCGGCGTGGCGGCGGCCTCCCACGCCATGAAAACCGGGGCCACTACCTGCATGATTGAACTCACACCCTGGCTGGGCGGGCAGATTAGCTCCCAGGGCGTCTCGGCCATTGATGAATCGCGGGCGATGCGCTGGCGGCGGAATTTCTCCCCCAGTTGGGAGGCGTTTAAGGCGCTGATTCGGCGGCAACCCATCTATTTGCCAGCTTGGACGGGGCTGGGCAGTCCGCAGTCGGTGGCCTCGGTGAATAGCTGCTGGGTAGGGGAACTGTGCTTTTCGCCCAGGGCGGGGGCCACGGCGGCGGAAATGTGGATGCGCCAAGCGGCCCAGAGTGCGCCGGACAGCCGTTGGGCCACCTCCACCGCCTTTAAGGGGGCCGCCTTTGACCCCACGGGGCGGGTGGTGACCGCCATCTACGGCGTGCGGCGGATTCCCCTCGACCCAAACTATGTGCCCACGGGGCGGCTGTCCCGCGAACTCTTGGAATGGTATGGCTGGTCGGACAGCGACATGTACAACAAAGTCCCCGTGCGGCTGCAACCGCCCCCCGGGGGCCGCATGGTGGTGATTGACGCCACCGATACGGGCGAACTGGTGGGCTGGGCCAACTTGCCCCACCGCACGGGTTCCGATGCCCAGTCCTTTACTGGAGAGGTGAACGCGCCCCCCCGCGAAAACCCCGACTGCACCCAGGCCTACACCTATCCCTTTGTGCTGGCCACCCTGGATGACGGTAACGCCAGCCTGAAGGAACTGCAAAAAGTTGAACCCGCCTTGTCCCGGGAGGAACACCGGCAATCCTTTGACCTAGAGGGTTTTCCCTTTTTCAACGGCAGCAGCGTGTTTAACTATCGCCGCATCGTCAGCCACGCCAGCGGCAGCGGCGATGTCAACGTTACCCGCCTGGGGGAAATGACGCTGATGAACTGGAATAAGGGCAACGACTGGCATTTTATGGATCCACCCCTCGTGCTGATCGAAGAGGATATTCGCCTCACCGGGCAAAAGCAGGACTGGATGGGTGGACTCTCAGCCGAATCACTCGACTATGGTGAAATTCACGCTCTCCTGTTCGCAGAATGGTTAGTTGATCGAGAAGCCACTGACCAACTTCCCCTCACCTTTCTGATGGGCCAAGATTCCCCTCTGGGCACCCAGTCGGGCCTCAGCATGGTGCCCTACATCCGCGAAGGGCGTCGCATTTTGGGGCGTCCGGCCTATGGCCAAGACAGCTTTATGGCCGTAGAAGCCGACCTCCGCGAAGATATGACCGGGGGTCGAGACTTCAGCGCCACCGCCGTTGCCCTCGCCCACTACGATATCGACATCCACGGCTGCCGCTACCGGGATCGGCGGCCCACCTACGAAGCCGCCGCCGCCAGTATCAAGGAATTTGTGGTGCGGCCCCTGCAAATTCCCCTGGAGGCGATCGTGCCCCAGGGGGTAGACAACGTGCTGATCGGCGGCAAAAGTATCGCCGTGAGCCACATCGTCAACGGTGTTACCCGCGTCCACTATGGCGAATGGAGCATTGGCGGAGCTGCCGGGGCCACCGCTGGCTGGCTCCTGCGCGAAGGTAAACCCACCGACCTCACCCCCGCCCAGATTGTTGTCACCGGCCAAATGCCAGCCCTACAAGCCTTCCTCGTTGCCCAGGGGCTACGCTTTACCTGGTAATCTTGGGCCATGGAGCTATCCTTCCCAGCGGGGCTGCCACCGGGCTGCGGGGTTCAAGTAACAGACCGTTAAGCTTCGTTGCACAGTCTGGGGGCCGTGCGATGCCTGTGTTACCTTCGTTAACGTTGCCTTTGTTTTGATGTTCCGTAACAACGAGGTTGTTCCCGTGGCCCTGTCAGAAAAAGCCCCCATGCTGACCGAAACCCGCGAAGACTTTTCCGAGTACGTTGCCCATCTGCAACTGCACATGGCGCTTCAGGCTCGCAACTTGGTGCCCTCCCTCCCCAGCGCCAGCGATAGCCGCCACAGCCTGCTACACCAAACCCAAGCCGACATTGAAAAACTGGTCTCCCGTCAGGGGTTCTAGGCCATTCAGCAAGCCACCCTCGAAGCCAGCTCCAAGCGGAACGACGATTCATACGGCCTCTTGGAAAAACTTCAGAACCTCAGTAGATCGCAACCATCCTCTTTGGCCGTAACTCAACCTCACCCTAAACCCCTCTCCCCTCGGGCGAAGGGCTTTGAGGCCAACTTCCGGCTCGCCTCGCCTCGCAGGAGATGGATTGGAGGTGAGGTGCAGCCGTCGTTGCTCCTTTCAGTGGCGGCTTGCTTCAGTATTTATGTATTATTTTGATGGCCGTGTATTATTAGTGAAAGCCGTCTCCCACGGTCAAGGCCCATGGTGATAGCCCGTTCTCCGTCGGCGCTCTCCTTGCCGGATCACACCCAGCTCCCGGAAACCGATGGCACCTTTGTGAAAAACTTTCAGGAACATCCCCAAAGCGTGTTGCTGACCGACTCGATTCGCCCCACGCTGGAAGCGCTGCATCCCGACGGGCGTTACGCCATTGGCCAAGATAGCGGTATTTATTGGCGGTTAACGGATCCACCGGAACGGGGCGCAGAAGCGCCGGATTGGTTCTATGTGCCCCAGGTGTCGCCCCTGCTGGAGGGCAAAACCCGCCGATCCTACGTCCTGTGGAAGGAAATTGTTGCGCCGCTGCTGGTGATTGAATTTGTCTCTGGGGATGGTTCCGAGGAACGCGACACCACCTCACCCCTAACGGATCCCACCGCTAAGGCGGGCAAATTCTGGGTCTATGAGCAGGCCATTCGCGTACCCTTCTACGCCATCTATGAGGTCGAGAAGGCGGCGGTGGAAGTGTATGAGTTAGTCGGCAGCCATTATCAGCGCTGTGTCCCCAACGAGCGCGGCCACTACCCCATTCCCCCCATGGGCGTGGAACTGGGCATTTGGCAGGGTTCCTACCTGAACCAAACCCTACCCTGGCTGCGCTGGTGGGATGAACAGGGCAATCTGCTGCTCAGTGGCGACGAACGGGCCACCCTGGAGCAGCAACGGGCTAATTTTGAACGAGAACGGGCCGAGCAGGAACGGCAACGAGCTGAGCAAGAGCGGCAACGGGCTGATCGTCTCGCTGACCGGCTGCGGCAGTTGGGCCTTGACCCAGATGAGCTTTAGCGGCTCAACGGCACGGTTAACGGGATCGTCAACCTGGTATCATCGCTGGGTGCGGTGGGGGGGATAGCGCCTCCCCGGTGCGTTTTCGCTGTTCCGGTGTTGGAAGTTCTCCAGGCTAGGAACGACAACCTTTTAGCGGCCAGGATGGTTCATGATGTACGATATTGCCTTCGCCCTCAATCAAGGAATTGTGGTTGCCCTACTCACGGCCATGAACTCCGTGGCCAGCAATACCGCTAACCCTGAAAAGATTCGGTTTAACATCACCGTCCCCCCGGAGGAAGTGACTTTCTTTGAAGAAAAAATCACCGCCGTTTTCCCTCATCCAAAATTCACCTGGCGGGTGTATCCCTTCACTCCACCCCAGTTCATGGCAGATTACATCCATGCTAAATATGAGCCGATGACACCCACTCGGCGGGTATCTCGCTATATGCAGTATGCCCGTATGTTTCTAAAGGATATTTTCCCTGACGTCAGTCAGGTACTGTATCTCGATGCTGATGTGGTGGTCATTGGTGATGTGGCCACCCTATTTGAGACGGTGCAATTTAGTCCAGAACGCTATTTTGCAGCAGTCCCCCATTTCTACCCGGCTATTTTCCATTTTGGTAATCCTTTCAAAGCCCTTCGGGAGATGTTGGCTTTCAAGCAATCGTTTAATAGCGGGGTGTTGTTCACCGACTACACTTACTGGAATGATGAAACAGATCGAATTTTTCACTACTACCTAGACTGGGATGCTGCTTGTAAGTATGGAATGCTTAACCGGGCGGATGAAACCCTGCTGAATGTGATGTTTAAGGATTATCTTCATCTCGACCGCAGTTGGAATCGCTGTGGCTATGGCAATATGCAACTGGTGGCAAAGCTTTTGAAAAAGCCCCTTGACCAAATTAACGTGATTCACTGGAGCGGTGGCCACCATAAACCTTGGAAAAATCCTGCCATTGTCTACGGTGAAATCTGGCAACGGTATGCCCCAACCGTGGGCCTATAGATCTACGCTGCTGATGGTGTCCCTTGGAGAGGGCTTAAGGTGGCGTTAACCCCGTGAGGAAAAGCAAGCGATAAAATGACGAAGATCATCTGTTATCTGCGTTTTTGAGAGGCGATGCCATGCTGAATCCAGCCCATGCCATTGAGTTGTTCGCGAAGTCTCCCGATATTCGTCTCTATAAGGCTGGGGAGACGATTTTTGAAGTGGGCACCGTCGGCCAGATCATGTATGGCGTGATTGAAGGCGAGGTGGAGATGCTGGTGAACGGCAAAGTTTTTGAGACCATCCAGGCGGGGGATGTGTTTGGGGAAGGGGCGCTGGTGCAAAATCCTCCCCTGCGGGCTTCGACGGCCATTGCCAAAACCGATTGCAAACTGGCCGCTGTGGATCAAACCCACTTTAAGTTCCTCGTCCAGGAAACTCCCCTCTTTGCCCTAGAGGTGATTCGCAGTATGTCCACTCGCCTGCGGGCTGCCAAAGCCACGCTTTCCTAGGGATCTGGGGGGGCTCTGCCAAGGCGTCAGCCAAAATTGGCCAGAACGAAAGAGCACCCCTTCAGTACACTATAGAGAGCATCGGGTTTGTACGAGGACTAAGCGCATGACGGCAGCGGCTCTTTGGCAACGTTACAAAGACTGGCTCTACTACCACGAGAGACTAGGCTTTTACCTCGATGTCAGCCGTATGGGGTTTGATGATGTCTGCCTGGCTGAGATGCAGCCCCGGTTTGCCAAGGCCTTTGAGGATATGGCCGCCCTCGAATCTGGGGCCATCGCCAACCCCGACGAAAACCGCATGGTGGGCCACTACTGGCTGAGAAATGCCGACCTCGCCCCGACCCCAGAGCTCAAACAGGACATCCTCGATACCCTATGTAGCATTGAGCAGTTCGCCAGCCAGGTGCGTACCGGGGGGCTTTGTCCACCGGGCCGGGAACGGTTCACCGACATTCTGTCCATCGGCATTGGTGGGTCGGCCCTTGGCCCCCAGTTTGTGGCCCAGGCCCTAGGGCCAGATTTCCCGCCCCTGAACATCCATTTTATCGACAATACCGATCCCGAAGGCATCGACCGCACCCTGGCCAAACTGGAGGACGTGCTGGCGACCACCCTGGTGATCGTGACCTCAAAATCCGGCGGCACCCCTGAACCCCGGATCGGCATGCACCAGGTGCGCGCGCGACTGGAAGCCATGGGTGGGCATTGGCCTGCCCAGGCCGTTGCGGTGACCATGCGCGAGAGCCAGCTCGATCAGCTGGCTGAGCAGGAGC
>JALQST010000249.1:4762-5144 GCA_023264315.1 Nodosilinea sp. BSH.14 | reverse complement strand
TAGCGGCTGGCCAGGTAACGCTTTTGGCACGCCTGGGAATACAAAAACGTGAAGCCATCCAGCGTCCAAGCCTCCACGGGCTGGTCATCCAACCCCGTTACCGTCACCGCCTGGGGGCCAGGGGCCGGAAAAATGCCGTACAGGTAATATCTCGTTGCCATCGCTATCCACAGGGTGAAGGAACTATTTCCAACATTCCCCTAACCTAGAGGAAATTCACGCAATTGACGCAGATAGATACAAAGTGATGGAAATGGACAATCTGTATCTGCACCTGGGTATCAGGATAGACGGTGGATCCGCTCCCGGTTAACCCCGCCATCACCATCCGCACCGCTAGGCTATCCCAGCGATGTTCTGCACTTGAAGCGAGGGGAGGTTC
>JALQST010000249.1:0-4752 GCA_023264315.1 Nodosilinea sp. BSH.14 | reverse complement strand
CGCCGCTGGGGCCGCCTGACCCGAGGGTTTCCTGATAGAATCAGGGCAATTTCTGGGGCATGGGGCCTCGTCATCGTCCCTGGTGCGAGGGCCAATGAGAGGGCCAATGAACGGAGCAAGATGGCGGAACCGTGTAGAGGTTGAATCGAAGGGATTTTGATATCGAATGGATTTTAATGCGGACAAAATGAATCGTCGTCACTTCTTGCTCGGAGGAGTCGCGGCGGGCAGTGCGGCCACCTTTGGCACCGAGTCCATCCGCCGACAGCGGGCCGCTGAACGACAGGCGCTGATCGATGCCTACGCCTCCCAGTTCTACAACCCCAACGACATCATCCAGGCGGCGGTGACGGGCGATACCCGCATGGTGGAGGAATTTCAGGCAATCCAAGCTTCGGCGGCGTTTCCCGCCCCGCCCATTCCCTACAGCCGGGAGATGTCCAAACGGCTGATTTTGCTGAGCCGCCTCGCCACCCAGCAATACATCACCGGACGCAACGATCCCACCTACGACGGTAACCTTCAGCAGTTGTTCGACTACGACAGCAGTTTAGACAAGTACCGCCTTGTGGCCAACTTTCGAGGCCAGGAGCGCCAGGTGAACGACACGGTGGAAATTCAGATTCCCCAGGAACTCATCGACGATCCCACCCTGATCAACAACCCCACCGCCCTAGAGGACAGTCTTTCTCAAACCGAGGACGCCATTCGCACGGGCGTTACCACCGCCGTTAGCATTGGTCGCCGGATTGAGGTCTTTTTCGGCTTTTTGCTGGAATCCGATGACGACAGCATCCTTGTCTTTCGCGGCACCCAGCGCACCTCCGAATGGATCGGCAACATCTACGCTGTCCAGCAGGACTACATCAACCCCAATACCGGGGAGCCCCTCGGTCGCATCCACACGGGGTTTCGCCGCATTGCCGATGGCATCATCAACCCCCTGGCGGTGGATGCGGTGCGGCAAATTAACCCCAATAAGCCTTGCTACGTGTCGGGCCACAGTTTAGGAGCGGCCCTCGCGACGATTTTGGCCCTAGACATCGCCCTGGCCCTGCCCGAACTCCAGCCCCAACTCCAGGTCTACGTCTACGCCACGCCCAGGGTCGGCAATCCAGAGTTTTCCCGCAGCTACGCGCAGATTTTGCCCAACAGCTTCCGCATCACCAACCTCGCGGATCCCATCCCCACCATGCCCCCCACCAAACTACGGGCAGAATTTGTCCATATTGGCGAAGAATGGGCCTTTTTAGCCCAGGGCGGCGACATTTTGCCCAACCACATCGTCGATACCTACCGTCGCGCCATCAATGGCGAGGTGGAAAGCAACCAAAGGCGGAATTTTCCCCTATCCGGCTTGGCCTAGGGGCGGACGGCGCAGCAACGGCCCAAAACCTGGAAACCTCAGTATCATCAGGAAGGCAATTTGATCCGGAGGGCCAACCGCCCCTCTCCGCCCCCTAGCGCCCGAGCATGGATATCCTGAATTTGCTCACCCGACTGTTGCTGTGGCTGGCCATTGGCTATGGCCTGTGGTGGGCTGTCAAAAAACTGATCCCGGAAAAGTGGCTTACCTGGCTGGGCGGCGGGCTCATTTTGCTGGTGGTGATGGCGTCGTTTATCGACCCCAACGACCGCACGATTGGCCCCTTTTGGGAGTTAATTTCCCTGCCGCTGTCTCCCCTGGGAGCGGCCATCACCATGCTGTTGTTGGCCCTGAGTAAGGGGCTGAAGAAGGTGGAGGGCAAACTGGTGCTGGCGGCACTGGCGGTGCTGTGGGTGAGCAGTACGCCCTTGGTGGCGCGGGGGCTGTCGGTGCAGGCGGAGGAGTCGGTGCAGCGGGCCTACGACAACCAGCGCACCCTCTGTAGCAGCAACTTTTGTGCCGCCGCCGATGCGGTGCCGCTCCAGTTGGCGAGGGCCATGGTAATTGTGGGAGACAATGCCGATGCCTACCGGATTTCGAGCCAGTTGCCCAGCCAGAGCGATGCCGATGTGCCCCTGGATCCCATTTTGGTCTCCCGGCTGAACAGTGCCGCCGATGTCTATGGGCGGGTGGCGGCGGCTCCCCTGGTAACGGTGACGGCGGGGGCTAGGGATGGCAGCAGCGACCTCGGCCAACAACTCGATCAGTCCATCCGGCAGCGGCTGATTAATCGCGGCATTCCCAACGACAACATCCGCATCATCCAAACGGGGATGGACATTCGCGGCACCGTGGAGGATCAGAAAAGCTTTTTGACTGACCGCCAGTTGTTTGCCCCCCTAGGCCGGGGGGAACGGCGCACCGAACGGGATAATCGCACCGCCAACCGGGTGATTGTGGTGGCTCCGGCACTGTCTATGCGCCGCGCCGCCCTTGCCTTTGAAAACGACGGACTACAAGTGGTGGCATGGCCCACGGAACTCTATGGATCCCCCCGCAGCCGCGCCGATGGCACCCTGGCCCGCGTCTCCGATCTGGTACCCAACGTTGGAGCCCTGCGCATCACCACCCGCTACTGGGAAGAACTCCTGGCCTCGATGTACTACTATATGCGGGGCTGGTTGCCGCCCTTCAGTATGCGCTGGGACGAAGTGGTGGAAACCCTGGATTCGCCGGTGAATTAGCCTTCTACCTGGTAGGCGGCGGGGCCATGGATTAATTCGGATAGATCCGGTGCCAGCCCATCGCGGGAGGACAGGGGGACCGGGGGCCGGGTGGACACCGTCTCTTCGATGGGGGCCGGAGCCATCATGTCGCTGGGCAAGAAAATGCGGGCGCTGACCGCCAGCATGGCCACGGCGAAGATCAGCACAATCAACAGGGGCGCAATGTAAGACCGGAAGAACGACATAGGGCCAAGGACGACTAAGGGAGGAGGGTATGTGAAGGGATGTAACCACTGCTCTCATCTTACACGGAAACCCCCGGCCCATTTCCCTCTAGTGCAGTATCAAGACTAAGGATTAGGGCTGCTTCGACAGGCTCAGCCCGAACGGGCCGCTTACGGTCGTCCTGATCTCGTCGAAGGGTGACAAGGCTTCCACGGTTCGACAGGCTCACAGCTCAGCCTGAGCGGTATTGTATTCATCAGCCTAGTCATACTGAGAATTGCTGTCGCAAACGGACGCTATCTCTCAGAAATTGGCGAAAATAGTAGAAGAGGCGTCCCGTTTCCCCCGCCGGGCCCACCCCGGTGGCCCCCGGCAGCCCAACCCTGGACACCCACCCTGCCCATCTGCCAGCGCTCGTTTTGTTCCTAGTTTGGTGCGTGCGATGACTCACGATCTGCTCACCCTGCCCAAGGCCGAACTGCACATCCACATCGAAGGATCCCTAGAGCCGGAGATGATGTTTGCTCTGGCCCAGCGTAATGGCCTGTCCCTACCCTACGACTCGGTGGAGGCTGTGCGGTCGGCCTACCAATTTGAGAACCTTCAGTCCTTCTTGGATCTGTACTACGCCGGGGCGCAGGTGCTGCAAACGGAGCAGGATTTCTACGACCTCACCTGGGCCTACCTGGAAAAATGCGCCGCCCAATCCGTTCGCCACACCGAAATTTTCTTCGACCCCCAAACCCACACCGACCGGGGCATTCCCTTCCCAGTGGTGATCGACGGCATCAGCCAAGCCCTGCGGGATGGACGGCAACGGCTGGGGCTGTCCTCTGGGTTAATTCTTTGCTTTTTGCGCCACCTCAGTGCCGAAGCTGCCATGGCCACCCTAGAGGAGGCCCTCCCCTACGGTGACCATTTCCTCGCGGTGGGGCTCGATTCCTCCGAACTGGGCCATCCGCCCTCCAAGTTCCAGGCCGTATTTGACCGGGCCAGGGCCGAGGGCTTCCTCACCGTGGCCCACGCGGGCGAAGAAGGGCCACCGGAGTACATCTGGGAAGCCCTAAACCTGCTGAAGGTCTCCCGCATTGACCACGGGGTGCGCTGTGTGGAAGATCCGGCCCTGGTGGATTTCCTGGTGGATCACCAAATCCCCCTCACGGTGTGCCCCCTGTCTAACGTCAAGCTCTGCGTGTTTGACACCATGGCCCACCACAACCTCAAACACCTGCTGGATCTGGGCTTGTGCATCACGGTCAACTCCGACGACCCCGCCTACTTTGGGGGCTATATGGCCGAAAATATGGCCGCCATCAGCGCCGCCCTGCCCCTCACCGATGCGGACGTGATTACCCTGGCCCAGAACTCCTTCCGGGCCGCCTTCCTCGGCGATGACCACAAACAATCCTTCCTCCAGGCCATCCACCCAGCCCAGTAGATCCCAATATTCCTTGAGCCCTCACCCCCAATCTCCCTAGCCCAGGGGTGTCATCTCCTGGTTGCCAAGGGCCAGCCGTAGGGCCGACAGGGCCAAAATCGCCAAAAATAAGGCGAGGCCAATGGTGCAGGCGTAGCTAATTTCCAGCTTTTCAAAGGCTTGCTCGTAGATGTAGTAGACCACGGTTTTGGAGCTATTGCGGGGGCCGCCCTGGGTCATGATGTAAACCTCCTCAAACACCTTGGTGGCCGCAATGGCGGAAATAATCGCCACCAGCCACAGGTAGGGGCGCATCAGGGGCAGGGTGATGTCCCAATGGCGTCGCCAGCCGTCGGAACCATCAATGGCCGCCGCCTCATAGAGATCCTGGGGAATGCTTTGCAGCCCCGCCAGGTAAATCACCATGTAGTAGCCCATGCCTTTCCAAATCGTGACCAGCATGACACTCCACAGGGCCAGATGGGGGCTGGTGAGCCAGGGAATGCCTTTGGGGAACA
>JALQST010000248.1 GCA_023264315.1 Nodosilinea sp. BSH.14 | reverse complement strand
GATCATAGAGACAGGTGGTGGATGACATGGCAAAGACTCTGAGATGTGCAAATTCCAGCGTCTCATGTCTCCTCACCGTTTCCCCCTCGCGTTACGAGGTTTCAAGCCTTTCACCCACTTGTGTCAGGCAATCAGGCTTGGTACTGTTGCCTGCCGCCAAAGCTCCACACCAGTTCCACCGGAGTGCCCAGGGTGGCAAAGGGATCAAGTTGTAGGATTTTGGCGTCTTCAATGGAAGTAATGCCCTGGTCAGCATATTTCTCTAGCATTCCCTCCAAGACTAGGCGGGCCGTTTCGCCATATTTGGCAAACACATCGCGCTTTTTGACTTGCTCCGCCCGTTCTCGGCGGGTGAGCGGTGGCTGGTTAAAGGCCACATGGCACACCAGGTCGAAAGAGTCATAGCCTGACCCCACCATAGCCTCTAGATCCTCTAGCAACACCCCCCGCTCCTGTAGTTCCTGAAGAATGGCCGCCTTGCGGTCGGCCTCATTCCACTTGGTCAAAAATTGGTTCAGCGAAGTATAAGCCTCGATTACAGTACGGCGGGTGTAGTCGCGCAGCGATTCGGTGGTCAGTTCGCCATTTGTGTCGTAGTAGCTCACCTGTTCCCGCACCACCTGAAATTCCTGGCGGCTGACGGTATATTTAATCCGCTCTCCAGGAATCGGTGGGTCAGCGGGTGGCAGTGAGGCGGTGTCGTCCGTACCCAAGTTGCCATCGGAGCCGTCCCCCGTTGCCTGATCAAAGTCCTCATCCTGGAGGGGTGGCCCGTCCCAGTCTTCGTCCTGAAAGAGGTGGGTGGCCCCCCGAAAGTCGAGGATAGTGAAGTAGTTTTTGCCGTAGTCGGGCCGCAGGCGCGTTCCCCGCCCGATGATCTGCTTAAATTCCGTCATCGACTGAATGCGCCGCTTTAGCACAATCACTTGGCAGGTTTGGGCATCCACCCCCGTAGTCATCAGCTTTGAGGTGGTGGCAATCACCGGGTAGGACTCATTGGGGTTGATGAAGTGGGCGAGCTGGGCCTTGCCCTCTTTCTCGTCCCCGGTAATTTGCATCACATAGCGGCGATCTTTCTGCACCAGTTCCCGGTTGGCATCCACGTTGATCAGGGCTTCCCGCATTCGCTGGGCGTGATCGATGTCTTCGCAAAACACAATGGTTTTACGCATCGGGTCGCCATCGTGCAAAAACTCGCTGATGTACTGGGCTACCAGATCGGTGCGCTGTTTGAATTTGATGTTGCGGTCGTAGTCTCGCAGATTGTAGAGCCGTTCTTCGATCACCTGGCCGTGGTCATCGACTTCCCCAGCCTCCGGTTGCCAGCCGTCTAAATCCTTATCCAGGCTGACCCGCACTACCTTAAAGGGGGCCAAAAAGCCATCTTCAATGCCCTGGCGTAGGGAGTAGGTATAGACGGGCTCGCCAAAGTAGTCGATGTTGGAGACATATTTGGTTTCCTTGGGCGTTGCCGTTAGCCCCACCTGGATGGCAGTGGCAAAGTAGTCCAACACCTGTCGCCAGTTAGAATCTTCGGCGGCGCTGCCCCGGTGGCACTCGTCGATCACCACCAGGTCGAAAAAATTACGGTCAAATTTCTCGTAGAGGTTGTCTTGCCCCTCATGGCCGATGATCGCCTGGTACAGCCCTAGGTACACCTCGTAGGAGGTGTTGATGCGGCCATTCCCATCCAGCAGCTTGCGGGTTAGCTTGGTTTTCTTGTCGCCAAAGGGTTCAAAGTCGTTGGTAATCGTCTGATCCACCAGGGAATTGCGGTCGGCCAGAAACAGTACCCGCTTCACCGTCCCCGCCTTCCACAGCCGCCAAATGATATGGAACACGGTGTAGGTTTTGCCCGATCCGGTTGCCATCACCAGTAGGCATCGCCGTTGCCCCCTGGCAATGGCTTCAATCGTGCGATTGACGGCAAGCTGCTGGTAATAGCGAGGATCCTTGCCTCCCACCTTGGTGTAGAACTGGGAGGTCAGCAGGTCTGCGTGGTCTGGGCTAATCTGCTGCCACTGGAGATAGCGCTGCCACAGGTCTTCCGGGGAGGGAAACGCATCGAGGGAAATTTCCTGCTCCACTTTCCCAAAGGTGCCGGTGTGGTCGTGCAGCCAAAAGGCATCCCCATTCGAGGAAAATACAAAGGGGGTGCCCAGGGTATCGGCATAGCCCAAGGCTTGCTGAATCCCGGCGTTGACGCTGTGGTGGTTGTCCTTGGCTTCAATCACCGCGATGGGTTGGTTGGTGTGGTGAAACAGAACGTAATCCGCTCGTTTGCGGGCTCCCCGCGTGGTCATCGGCCCACGTACGATCATCTGCCCATCGGTAAAGGAAAGCTCCCGACGGATCTGCGACCGTTTCCACCCCGCTTGGTGCAGTGCCGGGGTGATGTATTGATCGCAAATATCGGCTTCGCTGAATGCTTTTTTGGACATTCGTTTGACTAGCCCAGATTGCCGGGCTATAGGGGGTTGCTTTCCGTGGGGCGCGATCCGGCGGGGGCGTTTTGCAGTTCTTCCTCCAGCAGGTTCCAATAGATGCGGGGCAGGCGAGCGGTCATGCTGTTGGATTCAATGCCGTAGCCGAGGCTCGTCCAGGTGCCGGAAAGGCGGCGCAGGACATCATCGAGGCGACCTTCCCGCAAGGCCACGGAGAGGTCAACCCCCCAGGCTTGCTCGTCCTGCAACCAGCGATAGACCACCAGGTCTTGAGATTCTGGATCAAAGCTGTATTCGCCCCACACGGTATACCAGGCGGGCAGGCGGGGGTGATATTTTTCGGCCTTTTCCTCCCAGGTTTGGGTGAGGAACTGGTAGCGTCCGGCGGCGGTGGTGCAGTTGCCCGTATTTGGCCCAGCGGTGATGGGCACACAGATATTGGGATGGCGATTGCCTGGGGAAAAGGACTCGCCCCCGTACAAAACGGTGTAGGGATAGCTGGTGTTCGACTCGGCGGCGGAAATGGTGCGCATCAAGGCCCGAAGGTAGGGATCGCCGCCCTCCATGGCCAGGGGTTCGGGGTGGCTCACCCACACGACTTCTTGGATTTTGCGCAGGGAGGGGGTGGAAATGGCCCGCAGTCCTAGCCCCCCCAGCAACACCAGCAACACCAGCGTGACCATGATCGAACCCTGTTGACGTCTCTTGCGGCGTCTCACCGGGCGACGGGGCAACGGCTGTGGAGGCGTACCGGGGGAAGAAAAAGGAGTCACAGGGAGGCTAAGGAACGAAACACCGCTAATACTAGCGCATTGCGCTTCGTCCGTGCCTGCTTGGGAACAGGCAGGGTGAAGGGGTCGAGAAGTCGCCTACCATGGTTTTATCCAAGGCAATTTGACGATGGGCACCGTGACCTCACTTCCTTCACTTTCCCGTTTTTTCCGGATGGATATCCTGCGCCCGGTCTTCAGGGCGGGGGTACTGCTGGTGTTGTGTGGCCTGATCTGGGGTTGTGGCCTAGTCAATCCGGCCCCGCCTCGGGCGGTGGTGGCGGAGGCGGTGGCCCAAAAGGTGGCCCAAACCCAGGTGCTCCTTCAGCAGCAGTTGGGGGTGGTAGTGGCCCCAGGATCCGTGGATTTACCCCAGGCCAGCGGCATCCATGTTACCGGGCACCGCTGGATGACCCTCAACAACCAGCCCGCCGTGGTGGTGAACGGCACCTATCACCTCAAGGGTGGTGGGCTCGGCTGGGGCCAACAGCGCCAAACCCGCCCCTTCAGCCTCTATCTGCGCCGAATAGGGGAGGATCAATGGGTGGCGGTGGATCCTCTTCTTCCTGAAAAATAACGAGGGCATTGCGCAGACGAGTATAGGTGCGGTAGCGGTGGTAGATCTCGCGGTTGGAAAAGAAAAACAGCGACACCGCCTCCCACAAAAACACCCAGCCGCCAATGAACAGCCCTTCGGTGAGGACGCTGGTGATGGTGTAGGTTTCGGCGGGCACGGAGAGTAACCGAGCCGCCCAGAGGGTGCCGATTCCCATCAGCACGTAGCGCAGGGTAAGCAGGTTGGTTTGCTTGATCTCCTTGCGCATCAGGTACAGCTTGAAATTAAAGCTATTGCGCAACCCCACCCGCACCTCGTGCTCGATGGCTTCGTTGCGCTGGCCGGGGGGCAGGGTGAACATGACTTCAACCGGGTAGCGAAAGGAAATTTCGTTGGAACTGCCCTCTAGGTAAACCTGAAGATCGGGATCGATCTCGCGCCGTTTGAAGGGGGCTGGATCCCACTCATTGAAAATGTCGCCATAATTATCCAGGGCCGCCTCGATCATGTAGGCGTCGGTGGTTTTGTCGATGGCGTAGATCGTATTGAAAAATGGGTCGGGCGGTTGTCGCATGATGGAGTCAGGACAAGGGGTTGGGCAGATCCGGGGAGGCAGACGATCACGCTCAAACTGAGGCAGGGCTGAGCGAGCCCGTGGCCCCAGCCTAGCTAGGATCATCCTCAAAGCGGTAGCCCACCCCCGTCACAGTTTTGACATGGACGGGCTGGGAGGAGTCGGGCTCGATTTTTTTGCGGAGGCGGGCAATGTGGGTATCCACCACCCGCTCATCGCCAAAGAAATCCTCGCCCCAGAGTTTTTCGATCAGGTGTTGACGGCTCCAGACCCGGCCTGGATAGCTCATGAAGGTGGCCAGCAGGTCAAATTCTAGGGGCGTCAGATCGAGGGGGTCGGCGGTGCCATCGGCCCGGTGGCGCTGGGCGATGCGCTGGGTGAGATCGACCCGGAAGTGGGCGGTTTGGTAGGTTTGGCCTGCCGATTCGGCCCCGTGGCGCAAACTACGGCGCAGCAAGGCCCGCACCCTGGCCACCAGTTCCCGAGGGCTAAAGGGCTTCACCATATAATCATCAGATCCGGTGGAGAGGCCAATGATGCGATCCAGTTCCTCGCCCCGGGCGGTCAGCATGAGAATGTAGGGATCCTTGGCCCCCGGCCCCTGGCGAATGCGGGCGCACACCTCCAGGCCATCGAGCTTGGGGATCATCACGTCCAAAATCACCAAATCGGGCTGAAGGGTCTGCTGATAGCGCAGAGCGGTTTCGCCGTCTTCGCACACCTCGCAGGTGAAGCCCTCTTTTTCTAAATACAGGCGGATGAGGCGGGCAATGTCGGCTTCGTCTTCCACAATCAAAATCACCATGCCGTTC
>JALQST010000247.1 GCA_023264315.1 Nodosilinea sp. BSH.14 | reverse complement strand
CCTCAGCCCCAGCCCCTCCCAGGGAACCCTCCCCGGTTGTTTCGGGCGCAACCCCGATGGAGGAGCCTGCCCCCCGTGCTATCCCGAATGGATCCCCATCCCCGATTTCCGCAGAAACCAGTCGCGCAGAAACCAATAACTGGGAGGACAATGGAGCGGACGAGGACTGGATCTAGGGAAGGGCCAGCCAACGGCTTGGATTTCATCCCCTCGCAGGTGAAAATTAAGCAGGCGGGCATTCCACCGATTACCGTGATTGATGCAGGATTGGCTAGAACAATTTGAACACTTCAGCAGCGAATTCCCCTTCCCCAGGTTCTGTGCGGGTCTTGATGACCGGGGCCAGTGGGTGTATTGGGCACTACATCCTAGAGCAACTGATGCAGGCCGAGCGCTACGAGATTTATCTGCTGCTCCGCAACCCCGATAAGCTCCGCTTGCCCGTGGCCGATCATCCCAGGGTACACATCCTTCCGGGAGGGCTAGCGGATATTGATCGCTATGCTGAGATGATCCCAACCATGCACCTCGCGATTCTCACCGCCGCCGCCTGGGGTGGGGACGAGGACACCGTGTTTGGCACCAATGTGCACCACAATTTGCGGCTGATGGCCATGCTGGATCCAACGTGCTGCCAGCAGGTAATCTACTTCTCAACCGCCAGCCTTTTGGATCGCAGTGGTCAGCCCCTCCAGGAAGCGGGCACCCTCGGTACCGACTACATCCGCAGCAAATATGAATGCCACCAGCGCTTGCCGGAGTTAGCGATCTATCCCCAGATCACAACGGTATTTCCCACCCTCGTCTTCGGTGGCGATAAGGACAAGCCCTACTCCTTCATCTCCGCCGGATTGCAGGAGGTAACGCGCTGGGTAGGGCTAGCACGTTTCCTCCAGGCCGATGCTGGCTTTCACTTTGCCCACGCCCAGGATATTGCCACCGTGGTTCTGCATCTGGCGGAGCATCCCTCAACCCAGGGCTATCGGGAGGTTGTGATCGGCAACCCCTCCCTTTCCGTCAACCAGGCCGTGGAGCAAATCAGTGACTACTTCGGTCAGCGCATTTGGTTTCGGGTACCCCTGTCCATCGGCTTGGCCAATCTCCTGATCAAGGTGTTTCGGGTAGAAATGGCTCCCTGGGATTACTTTTGCCTGCAATATCGCCACTTTGTCTACCAGGGAGCCGTCAATCCCGCCAGCTTTGGTATGGATCCCTACTGCCCCACCCTCGCGGACTTATTGCGGGTGCACGGCATCCCCGGCCACGCCTCCTAACCACCGCTACCATCCCTGCCTATCCCCAACGCGGTCGGCAGGGATGGTGGGCCTTCCTGTCCTAGTTAACCCGGAGGGTGTAGGGCAGGCGCATATACAGCCCTCGGGGATCGTTGAGGGTTCTCGCTAAGACCAGGCTATCCCCTAGGAAGCGCTGCCCCTGGGCGATTAGGGGGTCGGCCAGGAAGGCGTTGGTGGCTGGAGCCTCCACCTGGGAACCCAGGAAGGTAGCCCAAAACTGTTGCCAGTCGCTGGGTTTAGGGTAGCTTTCTAAGCGCCAGTCTTCACCGAGTTCTGCCAGTTCAGCGGCCTTTTCAATGGCCTGCTGAAGCCCCCCCAGTTCGTCCACAAGACCCAGGGTTTGGCTGGTTTGGCCCGACCACACCCGCCCCTGGGCTAGGTTGGCCACTTCGGCCCGGGGCAACTGTCGGCCTGCCTCCACCCGATCTAAAAAGGCGTCGTAGAGGGTATCCACGGTGGCTTGCAGGATGGCAAGTTCCCGCTCGGTTTTGGGGCGCGAGATGGAGAAAATATCCGCCAATTCAGCGGTTTTCACCCCTTCCCAGTTCAGACCTACGGTGTTGCTGAGGTCTTCCAGATTGAGAAACAGGCTAAACACACCAATGGATCCGGTAATCGTACCGGGTTGGGCCACGATGGCATCGGCACTGGCGGCAATCCAGTAGCCTCCAGATGCGGCCACATCCCCCATGGACACCACCACCGGGATGCCCTCTGCTTGGATCAACTGCACCTCCCGCAGGATCACCTCCGAAGCCAGGGCGCTCCCCCCCGGACTGTTCACCCGCAGCACCACCGCCTTCACCTCGTCATTCTGGCGCAGTTGGCGCAGTTGGCGGGCCAGGGTATTTCCGGCAATCACCCCCGATCCAACGCCATCCAGGCCGTCTTCGCCGTAGACAATCGGGCCTTCGGCATAGACCACCGCCACTTCCGTACTGGCGGAACGGGTGGCCCACTCGTCCTCCACGGTGGCGGCGTAGGTGGGGAGGTCAACCTGGCGAAAATCGGCTTCGGTGTCGCCCCCATCGTCGGATTCCCGGGTCAACTCCCGCAGTTTGTCAACCACCTCATCTTCGTAGGCCAGCTCATCCACCAAGCCCGCCGTCTTCGCCGCCTCGCCAAACAGCAGCCCTTGGGTATTGGCAATGGCCTGAAGCCGCTGGGGCGTGAGGGATCGGGGCTTGGCCATCTCGGTCAGCAGCCCTTGCCAGATATCTTGCAGGAGGCGCTGGGTTTGCTCCCGTTCCTGGGGGCTCATGGCGTTGTTGGTGAAGGGTTCCACCGCCGACTTATAGGCCCCGGTGCGCGTCACCTGCACCCCAATGCCCAGCTTTTCTAAGGCGTCGGCCTGGTAGAGGGTTTCGCTATAGAGCCCGTTCATCTCCAGGTCGCCAAAGGGATGGAGGTAAAGGGTATCCGCCAGGGCCACCAGGGCATACTCCCGCTCCGACCAGTCCACATCGTAGGCCAGGATAGGCTTGCCAGACTCTTTAAACCGGGTCAGGGCCTGGGCCATTTCCTGCTGATTGGCCAGCCCCATCCCCACCGAGGTCGGACTGCCTTTGAGATACAGAGCCACAATTCGCTCATCCTCGGCGGCGGCCTCTAGGGCCAAAACCGCCTGCCGCAACGACACCTGGGGCTGCACCGGGCCATTCACCACAAAATCCCCCGGTTCCTGAAAAATGGGCGTATCGGGTACCAGGGTGGACAGGTCGTACACCAGCACCGAATCCTTCTCCACCGTCGGACTGCCGCCGCTCCTGGCTAAGCTGACCACCAGCGCCCCCGCCAGCCCCACCGCCCCCAAGGTCAGCAGGAGGCCCATCACCAGCATGAACAAAATCGACCCAGTGAAACTGGCCAGGGTATATTTCAAAAACTGCCGCATGGGGTGAGGCTCGCGCAAGGATAGTGCTTCCTAATGTACCGTAGCGACCATCCGAAGTGCTGGAGCGTCCTCATCCTTCCCGCTGCATTTCGGCATAGGCGGCATAGACCCCCTGGACGTTGTACCAGTTAAGGAAAACCCGCGCCACTTCCAGCGCCAGTTGGGGCTTGCCCTGGGCAATCAGCCAGCGCAGCAGCGGGTCCAGGGTATTTTCGTTGAGTCTTCCACCCAAGGAGAGCACGCCCCACAGGATGCGGTGTAGCCAAGTCATTTGGATCATCATCCGCACGTCGCGGGTAGGGTGTTTTTGGTAGAACAAAACCCCCATGCGGCCTCTCTGAATTTCCTTATCAATCAGCGAAGGCACATCCTCCAAGGCAAAGGGCGGATGCCAGTGGTAGCCCACTGCCTCGGGGACTTTGATCAGGGACAGGCCTAGTTTTTTTAGCCGCACCCCCAGTTCCAAATCTTCCCAGCCGTAGAGGGTGAACTGGGTGTCAAATAGGCCCGCCTCCAGCAGCCAGCGCTTGGCAATGGCGACGTTGCCTGTAGCGAAGAACGCCTGGGAATAGTCGGTAATTTTATAGGGTTCGCTGGTGGGAGCCTCGAAATTAGCGGTGTTCACCACCCGGCCATAGGTGAAAAATCGGTCGTGCCCTGCCTGGGCCTGGGCCGATTGTAGAGCAGTGGCGTGGGACTGCAAAAAGCCCTCTAGCACCACCAAATCACTGTCGATAAAAATAATTGTATCGCCCTGGGCGTTTTCGACACCGAGGTTACGGGCAGCGGCGGGGCCTTTGTGGTCTTGCTCAAACACCACCACATGGGGCAAGTCAGCCCAGTGTTGTTGCAGCCAAACCACGGTGCCGTCGGTGGAGCCGTCATCAACCACCACGACTTCATAACCTGCAACGAGGACATCCTCATAGGTTTGCTGCTCCAGCGCCCGCAGACATTTCTTCAAAATCGGCAGACGGTTGTAGGTGGGAATGACAACGCTAAAAAACACAAGTCGCCTCCATACGGCTTCCCTATCCTAGCCCCTTCCTTGCCGATCCCTAAGGGGAGTATGCCGAACCTAAGACAGCGAAAAACGCTAGAGAAAGGCTCCCCAGCGTTTGAATGATCCTACAGGGCATGTGTCCCGATTTGAAACATAGCCTAATCTTCTTCCCAGGTTTGCACGGCAAGCAGGTCGGCGATGGGATCTTGGGTCGAGAAATCGAACTCTTCCAGTTCCTTCTTCCAGTGGGCCCAATCATCGCCAAACAGCAGGGCGATCTTCCAAATGGGATCGCTGGGCTTGACCATTTTGGACTTTTTCACCAAAGACTCGACCTGGCGCTGAAATTTCACCATGGGATGGTGGACGACAGCTGCGTCGGCAGTTAGTTCAACCATATTTTTTATTAAAAAAGTTCTTCGGTATGGCGGTGAAAACGTTAGCTGGCACAGACTTGAGACTTGCGCTAAAGCTAAGCTTGCACTCCAGGAAGCAAGGATAGCACAAAGGGACGGACAACAATCAAGCCATAATTTAGGTGATGATGACTTTACCTACTGTGCAATCTGGCTCCAAGGATTGGGGACGAAAACGTCTGCCCATGGCTCCGTTTACACCGTACTCTTTACAACCAACCTTGCCTAGGGGGTAATAGAGTACAAGTCTCACCTTAGCGCATTTCGGACAGAATGGAGCGGGACAACGGTGGGGCGGGGGAGGGAAAGCCGTACCGGGGGGCCAAGAACATCGGGCCGGGGGCATGATCGCTCAACATTAGTCGCTACACTAGGTCTAGTCTTTTTGTATTTCCAATCGTTGACCCATGGCTTCCTCTGCCCCCTCTGTTTCCGCCGATAGTCAGCCTATGGTGCTGCCCCGCACCAGCGAATCTGAGGCACTGAAGCGGATTCGCCACACCTTTTCCCACGTGATGGCGATGGCGGTGCAGCGGCTGTTTCCCAAGGCCCAGGTCACCATTGGCCCCTGGATTGAC
>JALQST010000246.1 GCA_023264315.1 Nodosilinea sp. BSH.14 | reverse complement strand
CCCATCGTTGCCCCATCGGAGACCGTTCGCCCACGGGGGTGAGTCCGTTCAACTATTGGGGTTTCCATCCTTGGGCCTCCAATCATGGGGCGTTTAACCCTTGAGTTTTCATCCCTCGGTTTTCATCGCTCGATTTTGATGGGGAATTATCTCTTCGAGAATCGCTAATTCGGTCTAAAGTTATGCGCTAGTATTGGCTATCGCACTCTGCGTTTTGGCCGCTGGGTTGTGTTCCACAGACGGGGAAAGGGGCTGCACTGACGCCCCAACCACGACGAACCTTGGCGTAACGTTGGATAGGGTTTAGGGATGCCCCTCAGGGAAGGGGCGGGTTTCCCTGTTGTTGATTGGCGTAGATACGTTTTGGTTAGGTTGTCCATGACATCTGTTCCCATGTCGTCGGGGTCATCACCATCCTTTGAGGTCGCTGGCAGCGCTGGATTGCCAGAGGCTCCCCCGGTGTTTGCCCTGAAGGAGTTGGTGGCGCGGCTACAGCGTGAACAGTACAAAATTCAAGATTTACTGAGTTCCCTGGGGTTTGCCCTGCGCAGCCTCAATAATCTCAACCAGTTTTTAGAACTGATTCCCATGATTGCCAGCCGCGTCACCGATGCGGGGGGTGGGGCGCTGGTGCTGTTTCGGGCCGATGGCCAGGTGCGGTTGGAGCGGCTCCATTGCCAGAGCGAAGACCACTGTCAGAATGTGCGCTCTGCCCTGGAAGCGGCCACGCGCCAAGTCACGGCCAGCTTGCAGCCCACCGCCGAGGGCAGCATCACCGCCACCGCCCACAACGCCATGGTGGCCTTGGATCACCAGGTGACCCGCTACCTGGGCGAGGAATTTCGTCTCTTTGGCACCGCCATCATTGTGCAGAATGTGGAGCGGGGGCGGCTCTACGTCTTCAGCCGCGACCCCGACTATGCCTGGACGGAAACCCGCCAAAAACTCGTGCGCCTGGTGGCCGACCAAACCTCCGTCGCCATCGAAAACAATGAACTGACCGTGGCCCTGCGCAAAAAAGAGCGCCTGGATCGGGAAATGGAAATTGGCGCAGAGATCCAGCTCCAATTGCTGCCGCGCCAGTGTCCCAGCATCACCGGTATGGATTTGGCCGCCAAGTGCAAGACGGCCCAGCGCGTCGGCGGCGACTACTACGACTTCATCCCCACCACCTACGACCAACTGCGCTATCCCGGATCGGATTTGTCGGCGGAGGCTCCCTGGAGCTTGGCCATTGGCGATGTGATGGGTAAGGGTGTCCCCGCTGGGCTGATTATGACCATGATGCGGGGGATGCTGCGGGCGGAGGTGCTGAATGGCCACTCGCCGTCCCAAATTCTGCAAAACCTCAACTTTGTGATGCACAGCGACCTGGAAAATTCCAACCGCTTTGTCACGCTGTTCTATGCCGAATATGACCCCACCCGTCGGCTCCTCGCCTACGGCAATGCGGCCCACAATCCACCCTTTTTGTGGAAGGCCTCCACGGGCACCATGACCCGCCTGGATACGGTGGGGATGCTGCTGGGCCTAGACATGACCACCCAATACTACGAGGACTCCATCGAACTCCAGCCCGGAGACACCGTGATTTTCTACACCGATGGCTTCACAGAAGCCGCCAATGCCCGGGGGGAACGCTTCGAGGAGGAGAACCTAGAGCGGGCCTTGCAGTGGGCCTGTCGCAACTTCACCACCGCTGACGAAATCCTCAACTACACCTTCGACCTGCTGAATCGGTTCATCGGCGGTGATCGCGGCAACGAAGACGACATGACCCTGGTGGTGATGCGGGTGAAACCCGACGCCGCCTGATGGGCCGTGGTCACAGGTTCCGATCACCCTGGCCGAGCCGCGTCCTAGGGCTGACGCTCGGGTTGGGTCTGGGATCGAGCCTTGCGGCGACGCCAACCTCCGCCCAGGTCATTCCCCCGCCGCCAGCCCAGGGATCTATCGTCGATCTCCGTCGCTACGACACCCTCCAAACCTACGACCAGGGTACCCTGCCCCTCGCCCAAACGGGAGTGGAACCCGAGTGGGCCACGATGTCCGTGCCGCTGACGGGCCTTGTGGGTCTACCCGCTGGCCATGGCCCGGTGCCCTGGGTGGTGCTGCTCCACGGTCGCCATGGGGGCTGTCATTTTGCCGTCCCCGGCTCCAGCCAGTGGCCCTGTGAGGATCCCCCCTACGATCAAGGCTTAGCCTACCTGGCTCAGGGGCTCGTCGAGGCGGGCTTTGGCGTCATCGTGCCTAACCTCAACGCCGCCTTTTCGGCCACCTATGGGGCCACCCCCGACCGGCGCAACACCCTAGCCGACCAGCGCAGTCAGGCCATCATCGATGCTCATCTATCCCGACTGGCCACGGCCCATCGGGGCGAGGATCCGGGCTTTGGCGCGGATCTCACCCGTCAAATCGCAGGTCGCGTAGATTGGAACCGCTTGGGCATGGTGGGGCACTCCATGGGGGGCGGGGCGGCGGCGTTGAATGCCCTCACCCGGCAGGATCGCAACCGTTCAATCCAGATTGTCGACGGCCTTGGGCCGGTGTCGGCGTTGATCCTAGTGGCCCCCACCCGCAGCCAACCCCTCGCCCAGTGGGAGGAGATCTACCAACTGCCCGATATTCCCACGGCCATTCTGTTAGGCGGCTGCGATCGCGATGTCACCGACTTCAGCAGCCTCTACTACGCCGAAACCGCCGCCCAGGATCCCCAGCGCACCACCCCCGTGGCCGTGGTGATGCCCCTGGGGGCCAACCACAATTTTTTTAATGCCGCCGTCCGTGAAGACGACTACTACCGCCGCCCTGACCATGCCGCCCTGTGCAATCCTCAGCAATCCCGGCAGCGTCTTTCGCGGGTGGCCCAGGAAACCTGGTTGGTGCGCTACAGCCAAGCCTTTTTCACCGCAACCTTGTCCCCCACTGAGACCCCTGTGGCCGAGCCTGTGAATCTAGGCATCGCTGCCCAGCAGCCCGCCCCCGCCCAGATTGCCCAGGTGCCGGTCATCTCCCATGTAGTCTGGCCCATGGCCCAGCGTGACCGAATCTTTTCCGCCCAGGGTCTACTTGCGACCTGGCCTGGAGCTTCCCAGACCATCTACGAAGCCAGCCCCCCATTGCGGCTGACCCCCTGCCCCGCCTTTGCCCCCTGCGGCAACCTGCCTCGGCCCCATCCTCCCTTCCCCGGCGTGCTACGGCTACGCTGGGATAGCCCCACCGAGTTGCTGCGGTTTCCTTTTGTTCAGGGAGATTTTCGAGGCATGGACGCGCTGCAATTGCGCCTTGCCGCCGACCCCAACGATCCCAACCCCAGCTTTGCCGTCGTTGTGCGAGATCGGGCCGGACACGCCGCCCGGGTCGATATTCCGCCCACCACGCCAGCCCTCTACCGCTTTGCGGCCCCCCATCGATCCGCCACCCTGCCCATTTATCCCACGGCGATTCGTATTCCCCTGACCCAGTTTCAGGGCGTGGATTTCGCCAACCTAGCAAGCCTGGATCTGGTGTTTGACATCGCGCCCCAGGGCACCCTCTATCTCACGTCCCTAGAATGGCTACGGGAATCGCCCCGCTGATGCACCTTCTCTATCGGGCATGTGACGGCGCTACACCCTCCCGATCTAGGGCATTACAGAGATCGAGGAGGGTTGCTCCGGTGACGGGATCAACCCAGTGGGGGGCAATTTCCGCTAGGGGCACCAGCACAAAGGCCCGTTCCCGAAAACGGGGGTGGGGCAGTTGCAAATCCGGCTCGTTCACCACCTGATCGGCGTAGAGAATCAGGTCTAAATCGAGGATGCGCGGCCCCCAGCGCTCTTGGCGGATGCGGCCAAAGTCCGCCTCGATGGCCAAGAGGTGAGCCATGAGTTCCTGGGGCGAAAGGTTAGTTTCAATCAGGGCGCAGGCATTGAGATAATCTGGCTGGGGCGGGCCAACGGGAGCTGTTTGATACAGACTAGACCGAGCGATGACGGTGGTTCCCTCCAGTCGTTCCAACCGTTCCAGAGCCAAAGCGAGCACCTGGCGAGAATCCCCCAGGTTGCTGCCCAGGGCCACGGCGCAGGGCATCGCAGCGGGATGCGGTTGATGGTGCGAGTGGGTTGGATTGAGGCTAGCTGACTCCACCGGATTCGTTCTCTCCACCGCTGTTCCACCCCTTTCGCGACGCCTGATGTTGAGTTAGCCCAGCTTACCCCGCAGACGGGCCACCAGTGGATCCGTGGGCAACACGCCCTCAATGCGATCAACAGGCTGGCCCCCCTTGAACAGAAGCAGCGTGGGCAGGGCCGCAATGTGATAGTTGGAAGCCAGTTGGGGATACTTATCGCTGTCAATTTTGACAATTTTAATCTGGCCCTTCAACTGCTCATTCACCTGGGCGAGGATGCCCGCCATCATTTGGCAAGGGCCGCACCAGGTGGCGTAGAAATCCACCAGCACGGGCAGATCAGAGCCAGAGATCACTTCGTCTAAGTTGCGAAATTGCTGCTTGATAGCCATGGCAGGACTCCTTAAACAATGGATACGGTAGCCAAGGGTAGACAGGGCGTTACAGAGGACTGAAATACCCCCATGCTGGGCCTTTCCGCACTGGTGGCTTTGATTCTAGCGCTGACGCCATCCCCCGAGAGCGCATTAACCGTCCCCATGCAGTGGATAAATCCGCTCCCGCCCCCACTCCCGACTCCCCACTCCCCACTCCCCACTCCCTAACCCACCCCCTCCCCCGAGCGATGACGCTTGAGAATCACCATGGACGGCCCCACCACCGGATTTCGGGCCACGACAACCCCCTCAGCATCGCGCAGTTGCAGGGTGGCAAAGGCCAGTCCTTGGGCTTGGGTATAGATGTCTTGGGCAATGCGGTCTTGGGATTCTGCCCCTAGGCCATACCAGTCGTTACTGAGGTTAATGGCGATCACCTGCTGGGGCAAGTTCACCTCCACCGACTGAATCAGCCCCACGGCGTAGGAGCGACTAATTTTGCTCACCCGGTCTTGGATATCGGCAATCAGGCTTTGTTCGGGGGAGGGTTCGAGGCTGTCCGTTGCAGGGTCAGCGGCGATGGCCGGGGCCAACGGAGCCCCATCACCCGCCAAGCTAGCCGCAGGACTGGCTGGGTCGCCCCGTTGAGCCAGGGCCGGACTGGGGATGATCGGCTCCTCAATCGCCACCCGCGACGCGGCCCCT
>JALQST010000245.1 GCA_023264315.1 Nodosilinea sp. BSH.14 | reverse complement strand
CTGAATTTTAGGGTTCCGTGAGGGTTCGATGCAAATACCATTGGCCTCACGCCCCGCCGTGTCAGTGTCTCGGTGAGGCGAGCAGCCGTCCCCCAACCTGGCCATCCTTAAAACGATTGATAGTCCAAAAGGAATACCATGAGCGAGAACCTTCAGACCCGTATCCAAACCGAAATTGAAAACGCCCGGGCCGCTTGCGATACCGGCAACTCCCAAGACTGTGCAGCGGCGTGGGATGCCGTGGAAGAACTCCAAGCCGAAGCATCCCATCAGCGGGAACAGGGCTCCGACCAAAACTCCTTGGAAGCCTACTGCGACACCAACCCCGACGCCGACGAGTGCCGCGTTTACGACAACTAGCGCGAGCGGTTGGCCATCGGGCTAACCTAAGTGATGAAGTCCCCCAGCCTTTCATTCTGGGGGGCTTTTCGCTGCCATGGGCGATTTGATTAGCTTGATATTTGATTAGCTTGATATTTGATTGACGTGATATTGGAGACCTGGATTCACGATGGCACTGACGGTCTACGGCATTCCCACCTGCACCACCTGCAAGAAAGCGCTTCAGTGGCTCGATCAGAACGCTATCGCCTACGATTTTGTGGATACCAAACAGCATCCGCCCAGCCGCGCCCTCATCGCCGACTGGGTCGCAGAACTGGGTGCTAAGCCCCTGCGCAATACCTCCGGCCAGGTCTATCGCTCCCTGGGCGAAGAGAAGCAGACCTGGACGGAGGCACAGTGGATCAAGGCCTTTGCCGCCAATGCCATGCTGCTGAAACGGCCTTTGTTTGTGCAGCAGGGTAAGGCCATCGCCGTGGGCTTTCGGCCCGAATCCCAGGCGCTCCAGGCCCTCCTAACTCTACCAGCCGAAGGCTGAAAAGGCGGCACTGGCGGGGAGGGTCTCTGGGACGGCGGCGGCGTCCTCAACGGATTCACCTGAGAGGCGAGATTCTGCACAGAACGACGCTGTGCTAAAACCCCCAAACCGTTTGACGACGCTGGTTCTTAGGCGCAGATTAGGGTTGGCAAACCAAAATCGCTCCACGGAGCTCATGGTTTCATACTCGGTGGTGAGCAGCAGCCCACCTTCTCCGTCAATTTCGTATTGACCAATGACGGGCACGATTTCGGCGTAGCCCCGCTCGCGCAGCAGTTGGCCCCTCTGGGGATTGTCGGCGTCGGGTACGAGGGCAAAGACAGTGCGCCCTTCATGGTTTTCGTCTTCTTTATCCCAGGCCATGGATCCCTGCCAGGTGACGAGGGCACCCCCCACGGCGAGAGCCGGGTCAACCTGGTGCAACTGACAAATGTCTACAACGCTTGGATCTCCGGCCTCCAGGGCTTCAACGGCAATCACCGACCCGCCTAACTCCGCCCGTCGAAAGGGGAGGTGATGGGTGGTGCGTTGGGAGTTCCACTGGCCCGCACTGAGGCGGAAGAAATCCATTACATCCATAGGATCGACGATTACCACTCAAGAAACAACACAGGGATGAAGGCCAAGCTGGAGTGGATCAGGCGATGGGATCAAAGTGGGTCGCCAAACCTCAACCACTGCTTCGATCATACGCGATGGCTGCCCCCTGGGGAAGGGCGTTGCCGCCGCTAGTTCGCTAAAGCCCTTGGCTATCCTGTGGTCTGAGCGGCTTGCTAATCCCGGCTAGGTGCCCAGCACCGCTTTTTCAAAGGCCGATTGATCCTCGTAGACCTCGAAGACCCGATCCATGCTGGTGAGTTCAAACAGCATCCGCACCTGGTCGTTCACAGAACAAAGGCAGAACTTTCGATCCATGCCCCGCACCTTCTTCAAGATCACCACTAGGGTGCCCAAGCCGGAACTGTCAATGAACGTAATATCCTTGAGGTCGATGAGAATCGTCTCGACCCCGGCCTCCAGCATTTCATCGACCATTTGTCGAAATTCTTCCGCCTTGGTGCAGTCTAAAATGCCCTCAGGGGTAATCACTTCCAGCTTCACACTCATCGGGCAGATTCCTCATTATTTTAAATTCTTAATGATCGGCAGATCGACTAAGCTAATGTGCATCTAAATTGCATAGTAGCTTTCTCTAAAGTCCTTTTCAAAAGGCTTTAATAGGGATCTAGTCAGTGTATTTTAGATGACTAACAGCTTGCTTAGAACCCCTGCCGCCCAGCTTTTTGATAATACCGATTAGGCGGGGTATAAATCGCCCTCGGCATTCGATCTGGACTAATTTCTACCACAAGCTGAACGTGCTGCCGATTCTGGGTTAAGGGGAAGATAAAAAGGTCGGGGTGCAGCGCCTGCCAGAAGTAGTCCACAAAGGCTTCAATCTGGGCATCGTCCATCCCCGATTTGCCCTGGGCTTTCATCCGTTGCTCGGCCTCCTGTCGCCACACTTTGCTTAGGCGATAGTCTTCGGGATAGAGAATCATCAGGCGATCTAACCGATCCCAGAGGGGTAAGTAGTTGGCCAGTTGGCGGTTCATGGCGCGGGCAAACTGCCGATCCGCCTCCGTCTGAATGGGGTCAGGGGCCTCCTGTAGTCGCATGTCCAAGGCCACCGGATCGAGGGGCCGCGCCCCCAAAAACCAGCCCTCAAACAGCACAATATCCACCCCCTGCACGAACTCTGGGGCCACTCGATCCCCTTCTCCCCCATGCAGCGACTTATCAAAACGGGGAACAGCCACGGTGTCCTGGGGCTGGGCTTGACGGATCTGATCTAGCATGGTGAGGCCCAGATCCACATCGTGGGTGCCCGGTGGGCCACGCCAGCGCAACCGGGGATTCCGTTGGCGAAGCCGCTGCCGATCCGCGTAGGTTTTGTAGAGGTCATCAATGGATAGGCCCAGGGTGCGATAACCCATGGCGCTCAAAAGCTGGGTCAGGATCAAGCAGAGGGTCGTTTTCCCGGTTCCCTGTCCTCCCAAAATGCCCTGAATCAGGGGCCTAGGGAGTCGATCCCGGGCTTGCTTCAAGGTCAGCGCAAGGGGCAACCAAAGCTGCCAGTACAGCGTCAGGGTCGTTCCTAGGGGTGCGGAGGGTAATGGCAGCGATCCGTGGTGGGGGATCATCTGCCGCAACCAGTGCAGCCGCTCTGACAATGCTGCGTCCACAGAATCAGGCGTGATCCCCCACGCCCTAGCCCGGTTTTCGTCGGCCAGTTCCCAATCCGTTAGGCCCTTCCACAAAACAGGGGAAGGGGTGGGCTCAGCCAGCAGGTCAGCCAGAAGATTGGCAAGGGAGGAGTCGGTGGCCATGTCTAGGACAGCAATCACGAATATGCCATTAAAGGCCAATTTGCCCTAGGTGTTCTGCAACTGAATAAACAACCCGGCATGGTGAACCTGATCCGTTTGGCCGTAACTGGTCAGCGTCAAGGTTTGAAGGTGCTTGAGGGCGGGCTGGGCGACGGTGTCCCACAGTCGAAACTGGGGAACGTGCTGATTCAGATAGGTCTCTAGGGATGGCCAGTTCAGGTGTAAGTAGCTGTCTCCGGCCTGGGGAAACACCGAGATCAGGTCTGTCCATGGGGGCAGATTCGCCGGGGATGGGGCCACCGCCAGGGCCTGCTCCATCAGTTCGGGGGCCGTGGCGAGGATTTGATCTGCCCCCACTGGGGTACTTAGGCCCGTCACCTCCGTTTGCACCTGCAATGCCCCCGGTCGGCTGGGTTGGAGGGAAAGCCGTGTCCACACGGTGGTGGGATAGCCCAGAATATCCAACCGCCCTAGGCCCAACCCCTGGGTCTGGGTCTGTTGCGCCAAGGTTTCGATCCAGGGCCGCACCGAGGGCTGGGCTGGGCTGGCCAGAATCCAGTCCGAAGCGTCTGCGGTGGGGGCCAAATCCATCCCCAGGGCGTAGGTGTGATCAACCCGATCCACCATTTGGCGGGCAGTTCCTGGCCCCCACCGAGGATCCACAGCCTGCGCCAGGAAGGTGATCGCCCCATCTTTCCCCCCCCAGGGCTGCACCCATGGCTGAAGTTGCTGGGCTAATTCCGCCAAACTCTGGCCTACCGCCTCCAGGGTGAGGGAGCCAGGCAAGTAGTGGGCTAGGGAATATCCCTCCCGGAGGGGGTGCTGATGGGCTTCTAGCCGATGCCCTGGCGTTGTCACCCAAGCGGCTTCCGCCAGCACCCCCTGGCGCTGAAGGGTCAGGGACATCAATCCCCAGGCGAGGGAGGACGGTTCCGCTGACCAGGAAACCCTTGCATTCCCGGTCCCCGCAGGGTGAAGCCAGGCCTCCATTTGGGGCAGGTTCACGGCTAGCAAGCCCACCCGAGGGGTAGACAGGGTTTTGAGAGCGAGCTTATAGCGCCAGTCAGTCTTGAGGTTATCCCCCGTAGACTGGGCGGCGGTAAGGGCTTGGCGCAACACCGCCGGATCGTTAGCAACCAAGAGAACGCGATTTGCCACTAGGGCCGTGGCTAGGGGGGGCAGGGCCGTCTTCGCTAGGCCTGCCGCCGTCGCTTGAGCCGTAGGGCGACCGTAGATTAGCCGGGTTCCGCCCACGTCCTCAAAGGTGAGGGGATCGCCGGCCAAGGCGCGATTTTGCCAAAAAAGTTCTAGGGTAGCTTGGGCCTTGGCTAGGTCACGGCAGGACAAGGCCACGAGGTATCCCGGTGTGCGTCCGTTGCTGGGATCGTGATCCACATCCGCAGCCACTAGCGCCACGGTGATTTCTTCCCCTAACCAGGGCAACAAATCTTGAACGTAGGTCAACCCTGTCTGGGCGAGCATCGCTCGTTCCAGACGTTCGCGATCCAGCCGCAGGCTGTGGCGCTGTTGGGGAGATGCCAGGTAGTCCCATAATTGGGCCAGACGGTCGGGCCGCACCAACACTGACGCCATCCAGACCGATTGTTTGGGCACAAACTGCACCGCTTGAGGCACCGCCTGTCCGCCCCGATCCAGCAGGTATAGGGGATTACGCAGGGTCAGCCCCCCCAGCAGGCCAACCCCCAACACCAGTACCAACCCTGCGGCAACGGCGAGGGAAATGATAAACGTCCGAAACTTCATGGGCGCAACCATCAACACTGGCAAGACCGCACCTTATCTGGGCAGACGGCCAAAGACAACATCCCCAGTGTAGGGTGTGCCCGTATCCTTGCGCACCTAGCTCCACCGGAGCGTGTTGAAATGCAACAAACCCCGGGGCGCTCAGCGGTCGATGGAGATTCCTAGACTAAGAACCTATCCGAAAAGTGGGCCGCAGTTAGCTTGTATTTTCATGCG
>JALQST010000244.1 GCA_023264315.1 Nodosilinea sp. BSH.14 | reverse complement strand
GAATAAATAGCAGCAAGCTTATTCAGAGAAAGCCGCCCTAAAAGGGCGGGGCTTGAAACCCATTATTTTTGGTCAGGAGTTATGTCAAATTTATGTCAGTGGGCCGGATGTTCGGTTGTCTGCAAGGGCGAGGCGAGGTTCTGTCTAAGCGATATCCGTTGGGGCAGGCGGGGTTTGGGCTTGGGCAAGTTGACTCTGGACAAGGGCTTCAAGGTCTTGGCGACGCACTTCGATGCCTTGGCCCAGTTGGCCGGGGGTTTCGCAGAAGATGAGGCTGTCGATGGGTTTCATGGCCAGCAGTTGGAACAGGATGTTGATGACGGGGACGGGGAGGGCCATCACCTGGGGGTCTTTGATAGTGGACTGGCTGGCGGCGACGTCTTGCAGGGTGGGGTAGGCGTAGACGACGTTTTTGCGGGCGTTGGGCTGGGTGCGGTTGCTGAGGGCCGTCATCACCCAGCTTTGTTCGAGGTTTTGCAGAATGTAGTACTGGGAATACTTAAGCTGAACGCCAATGGCTTTGAGGACGGGGGCAATGGCGGCCACGGCCTCTGGGTTAATTAAGTGGCTGGGGGTGTTTTGGATCAGGTCGGTAATTTGGTCGTCGAGGGTCATGGAAGGGGCGGGGATAGGGGGATCAGGACGAGAGGGTTCAACCGTTCCACGGAGGGGTGTTAGACTTGGTCTAGGAAATTATCGGTAGGATATCCATGGAAACCACCGTAGGGTGTGATGGTGCTTGGTCTGTTCTGCCGTCATCAGTATAGGGTAGCGCTGTTGGTTCGGGGTTGTGGACAGGGTCGTGATCGCATCTACATCGCGTTGGAGTAGGGGGTATCGCCAGCCAGATCTGGCCCTAGGAGGTCTGGATTCGGCCTTGGTGTGCGTCGGGTGTTAGGGTGCGTCAGCCAGGGGATTTGCTTGTTATCAGCGGATGCATTGACTCAGGGGTTGTGGGCCGAGTTCCGGGAGAAGACGGACGCGTCGGATCGGGTTTGCGGGGCGGTGGCGGAGCGGCTGGGCCAGGAGGTGCAGCGTATTTGCCAAGAGAGTGACCGCATCCAGGCTTCGGGAGAGGTGGCAGATTGGGCCAAAACCCTTGGCAAACATCGGCTAGAGCAATGTCTGCGTTACTACCACTTGGGGTCGCGACAGGGGCGGGTAGACCTGCACAGCACCCTGAGTGCCATGGTCTATCGCTACATGACGCCCCCCCAAGGGCAAACCAGCTACTCGGCCCGCATGGCCCTCATTGAAGATTTTTTGCAGGGGTTCTACGTAGAAGCCCTGAATGCCTTGCGGCGCGAGAACCAGCTTACGGAGTACTATCAGCCCCGCACCCTGCTGGAATTAGCGGAGTACATGGCCTTTACCGAGCGTTACGGCAAACGTCGGATCCCATTACCCCGCAACCGCAGTCAGCAGTTGATTGTGCTGCGAGCCCAAACCTTTGCTCGCCAACAGCCCCCCGAACTGGCCTTCGACATTACCCAGGTGGTGGAGGCGGGCGGCGAAACCGATGACCTACGCCCAGCGGCCTCCCACCAGCGCATCCGGGAAGCCCTCTTGGCCCAGGGTGAGGATCCCCCGGATCACACCCTGCGGGATCGGGTGATTGAGCAGTTGATGGTCTATCTGAAGGAACGCGATCAGGCGGATTGTGCCGACTACTTTACCCTCCGCCTGATGGACTTGTCGGCCCAGGAAATTGAAACGCTGCTAAACCTCACCCCTCGCCAGCGAGACTATTTCCAGCAGCGCTTCCGGTACCACCTGTCGCGCTTTGCCCTCTCCCATCACTGGCAACTAGTACACGAGTGGCTGGGGGCTGGGCTGGAGGCCAACCTCGGCTTGACCCTACAGCAGTGGCAACAGTGGCAGCAAACCCTAACGCCGCAACAGGTGGCCTTGCTGCGCTTAAAACAGTTGGCCATGGACGATGGGGACAGGGCCAAACAATTGGGCTTAACCACCACCCAACTTCAGAAGCAGTGGACTAAATTATTGGCACAGGCTTGGGAAATTCGTAATCTTTAGTATCCGGATAGGCGGATTAAGGCCATGAATAGAGACTCAGATATCATGAAAGCCATCCTGCTGAAGCTGTTGTTCGAGGCGGTTCCAGCGGAGGATTTCCCCTCAGAGGAGGATCATCTTACCCCCCAGTCCCCAACCCCATGGCCCCAGTCCCTCGCCCCGAATGATAGGTTGGCCACTTCCCCTGGTGCAGACCCCAACGCCGTTTTCGACCCTGGAGATCACCCCGTCGTGCAAACTCAATTTGAGGCCCTTTTAAAGCGTCGCCTAAGCCAAGATATTGCCCTACATCCCCCTCTTTTCCCCTGGGAGCAGGGCTTGCCAGACTATCCCGATCACCTGCAAGCTGATCCCGATCTCCATTGGCTCTGGCTTGATCATCTGCGCAATCTCGACCTGCCCGTCAGCGTTCCCGAGGCGGTGCTGACGGAACTGTTTAGCCATTGCCAGCGAGTGGCCCAGCACACCCAACAACTGGGACGGCAGTTGATTGAGGCGGTGGAGTCGCTCTTCCCCGGCCAGCCCCAAACCCTGGCCTACGTGGCCGCTCTGGTGGCTCGCCCCAATGCGCGATCCGCCGCCGCTACCCTGGTGGGGCCGGTGGACTACGGTACCGCCTCCATCCAGCAGCAAATCGCCCTGACGATGCTGGCCGCCCGCAGCATTTTCGAGGCGCTCTCTCTCACCGTTTCCCCCCTCACCCCCAGCGTGAGCCGCACCTGGCTGACCGCCTCTGGCCCCCTCAGCGTCACCGTGGCCCTTCTTAGTGAGGCCATCCTGGAGGTGCGGGCCGACCTGCCAGATCCCGGATCGATGACGCTGACGGGGCTGACCGATGTCCTCCACTCCGACCGCTCCACCCCCGGGGAGTTGATTCTACACATCACCCATCCCCACCCCGAAACCCCCTATACCCTCGAGGTTAGCTTGGGTGATACCACCACGCCGCTGCGGTTCCAGCTTGTGATCGAAGCCTAGCGGCCCTCCGGTCTAGGGCTTGGGCCGGGTTGGGTGGGCTGGGTCAGCAACGGTGGTCTAAACTGGGGCTATGACCGACGATTCCCTTGACTCCACCCCCCTAACGGAAATTGCCCTACAGCCCTCGGCCAAGCCCGATTCAGGGCTGGCACCGCTATTGCTGACGGTGATCGAACTGGTGCGTCAGCTCATGGAAGCCCAGGTGATTCGTCGGATGGAGGGGGGCGATCTCAGTGATGAGGATCTCGACCGGGCCTCGGAAAGTCTGACGAAGCTGGAGGAGCAGGTGGTTCGCCTGTGTGAAATCTTTGAGGTAGATCCGGCGGATCTCAACCTTGATCTGGGGGACATCGGTACCCTGCTGCCCAGGGCAGGGCAGTACTACCCTGGCCAACCCTCCCCAAGCCCCACGATTTTGGAACTGTTGGATCGCCTCTTGGATACGGGGGTGGTGCTGGAGGGCAACGTGGAGTTGGGGATGGCGCACCTGAATCTCATCCACGCCAAGCTGCGGCTTGTGCTCACCTCGAAGCCGATTTGAGGCTCCTAATCCACCACCGGGCTACCGTGGTGATGGATCATATACCAGCGCCCCGCCATGCGTTCAAAGCCGTTGGTGGCCATGGATCGAGCCTGGAGTCGCCGTCCCTGGCTAATTTGCAGGACGTTTTCCACCAGCACCACGTAGGCGAGGTCGCCGCTGACCTCCACCGTGAGGATGTCGGTGTCAATTTCTAGATAGCTGGTGTTGGCAAAAATTCTGGCCCAGGCGTCGCGGATGTCTTCCCATCCCTTCAGGGCATCGCGGCCTGGGTGAATACAGAGACAGCTCATCCCCTTCGACCAAACGGATTCCATGGCTTCTAGGTCTTTTTTCTCAAAGTAGCGGTAAAACGCCTCATTTGCTGCCAAAACCAACGCTTGATCACCAGCCATAGGGGCCTCACTGATAAGATACAAGGGCTTTCCTTGCTTCCCTCTCTGAGCATAGCTAACGGCACCGGGGTCTAACCACCTCCATGGAGAAGATTCTCCTGGCCCGCCGCCGCCCTAGATCGCTGATGTCCAACTTCCTACGCTGTCCCCCATGCTGACCCTAGACCATCTCTGTAAATCCTACGGTTCTAAATCGGTCCTGCAAAACCTGAGCCTAGCCCTAGAACCGGGGGAAATCTACGGTTTGCTGGGGCCGAACGGAGCCGGGAAAACCACCACCATCAATATCATCTGTGGTTTGCTGAAGGCCGACTCGGGATCCGTCTACCTCGGTGGACAGCCCGCCAACGACCGCACCAAGCGCCAGGTGGGCATTGTGCCCCAAAGCAACCTGCTCTACACCAGCCTCTCCTGTCGAGATAATTTGGCCTTTTTAGGACGGCTCTACGGGCTGTCTCGCCAAGCCTGCCGCCAGCGCATTGAGGTCTGCCTGGAGGCCGTGAACCTGCTGGATAAGCGCGATATGCCGGTGGAGCGCCTCAGCGGCGGGATGCAACGCCGCCTCAGCCTTGCTGCCGCCATGCTCCACAAACCCCAACTGGTGATCCTCGACGAGCCTACCACTGGCCTAGACATCGAAGCCCGCCAAGACGTCTGGCAACTGATTCGCCAGCTTCGGGAAATGGGGGTGACAGTGCTGCTCACCAGCCACCTCTTCGACGAGGTGGAGCGCCTCTGCCAGCGCATTGGCATCCTCAAGCAGGGCACCATTGTGGCCGAGGGCGACTTGGAGACCCTGCGACAACAAATTCCGGCCCACGAAATCGTCACCCTAGACACCCCAGCCCCGGAAAGTGCCATTCATCGGGGCCAGGAGTTGGGCTATGCCCACCGCTACTACGGCGGCGAACTCGCCTTCTGGGTGCCCGACCAGCCCGACCTGAAGGAACTCATCGCCCGCTTTGATGGCGTTCCCCTCGATTCCATTGCCCGCCAGCCGGTCAAGCTGGAGCATGTTTACCTAGAGGTGACGCGGGCCTAGAGCCGATGTCTCGCCGTGGCTAGTGGGCCTTTTGACGCCATGCGGTGACGGTATAGAGGGCGAGGGCGGCCCAAATGCAGCCAAAGGTGACGAGGTGGGTAGGGGTAAAGGGCTCACCATAGACCAGCACCCCCAGCAGCAGCGCCAGGGAGGGGGCCAGGTATTGGAAAAAGCCCAGGGTGGCCAGGGGCAGGCGCTTGGCGGCGGTATTAAACCACAGGAGCGGTAGGGAGGTGGCCACCCCCGCCCCCATAAACAGCAGCGTCAGGGGTAGGGTTTGGCCAAAGTGCCCCTGT
>JALQST010000243.1 GCA_023264315.1 Nodosilinea sp. BSH.14 | reverse complement strand
ATCTGCCGCCCTAAGCTACGGGAATCAGGGTGGCGGGGGTAGAGGCATTGAGATCAATGGCCATGCCTTCTCGGGCAATGACGCTGTGGGGGAAGGCTGACCGCGTGTCGGCGGCGACTTGATCCATAAAGTCATCGTCGTGGGTGGGATCGTGGTGGAAAATGACCAGGGTCTTCACCTTGGCGGCCTTGGCCACCTTCACCGCCTCCTGCCAGGTGGAATGGCCCCAGCCCACTTTGCTGAACATGGGATCGTGATATTCGGCGTCGGTGTAGGTGGCATCGTAGAGCATGACTTCGGCATCGCGAGCCAGCCACAGCACATTGTCATCCAGCCGATCTGGAAAGTGCTCGGTGTCGGTGATATAGGCGGCGGCTTTGCCCCGGCAGGAGACCCGATAGCCCACAGCCTCGCCCGGGTGGTTGAGGAGTGCATTTTCCACCGTCACCTCCCCAAGGCGAACGGTTTCGCCCACGTCAATGTCGCAAAATTTTAGATCAGCCCCCATGATTTGCAGCGGCACCGGAAAATTGGGGTGCAGCATTTGATCGTTGAGGCGCTGTTCAATGGTGGCACCGTTGGGGGCAACGGCTCCATAGATATTAAATCGATTGCCCGGAATAAAGGCCGGAGTAAAGAAAGGAAATCCTTGAATGTGATCCCAGTGGGAATGGGTGAAGAAAAGATTCGCCTCTAGGGGCATGTGTTGCAGTAGAGAACGGCCCAGTTCTCGCAGCCCGGTGCCACCGTCAAAGATGAGGCGTTGATCACCTACCAACATCTCGATGCAGGAGGTGTTGCCGCCGTAGCGAACCGTGGGAGATCCTGGACAGGCAATACTGCCACGAACGCCCCAAAACCTGACTAAAAACTGCGGGTTTAGCTCGGCCATGAATTTTGCGTCTGAAGAAGAACGTGGGCAGGTATAACCAGTCAATTCTGCCTTGGCACAACACGATCAGGATAAGGTCAACGGTAGGACAATGGCCCCCATGATGCTCTGGAGCGTAACCACTTGGAACCCATGGCCAATGGCCCGCCACAGAAAAAAGGAACTGCCAGACAATTGGGCCAACTGGCCAAAGAGAATATTTAGCAGGGCAATGAGGCCCAAAAGGGCAATCAGGGCAGCGGCACCGTCGCCATTTTTACCCCGTCCAAGGCTCCCAGAATTAGGCTATCCATGAGACTTTGGCGTTCCTCGTCGGCCATCTCTACCACGGGAACTTGGCCGAGGGTTTCCGGCTCCTCGGTTTCGGGCACCAGAATCTTAGCTATCACAAAGGCAGCGGGAATGGTGAGCACCGAAGCGGCCATCAGGTGTCCGGCGATGGAGGGAAAGGTACCCCGCAAAAAAACCGCATACAGCCCCAGCACCGTGGAAGCAATGGATCCAAACATGGAGGCCAAAATGGCACAGAGTTCGCTGCGGGTCATCCGCTCTAAAAAAGGCTTAATGGCAATGGCCGACTCGATGCCCACAAAAATGTTGGCCGCCCCCGCTAGGGCCTCCGCCCCGCTGAGGCCCATGGCCCAGCGGAAGAACCGGGCAAAAACCCGCACCACGGGCTGAATGGCCCCCAGGTTGTACAACAGGGCGAAGATGGCCGAAAAAAATACAACCTGCGGCAAGGACCGAAAAGCGAAAATATAGCCCAAGTCCAAATTCCCTCCGCCGAGGCGATCCCCCGGCACGGGCACAAAGGGATCGGTCAGGGCTCGGGCAATCCAGCGTCCGGCTCCGGCTGGACCAGCAAGGGCTGCAGTGGGCACCAGAATCGGGCCAAACAAAAACCGCGACCCGGCATCGGAGGCGTCAATCAAGCCATTCAGCAACCCGCTCAACCACACCACGGCATCGCGGCTAATGGGCAGCAGGAAGATGAGCAGCCCTACCACCAATTGCAGGCCAATGCCCCACGGGATCAGCTTTCAGGGTACCCGCCGCCGATCCTCCGACCCCAGCCAAGCGATAAAGCACAGTCCAGCCAGTCCCAGAAGCGAGATGAAACGCAGTGCCATGGTGCCATCCTTGCAAACCTGACTCCGATTATGCCGAAGAACACTCCCAACGCAACACCCCCACGATGGAGCTTAACAGAATGTCCCGGCAGGGCAGGTTGAGCCAGCGTCCGGTGAAAGATGCGATGAGGCTCGCCCAGGGTTCCCAAACCGAGGGGTTAGGATGATGTTGACTCCTCCCCCATCTCCCCCGAAGCCGATCCTAATAAGGGTAACAGAGGGCCAACCTGCTCCTGACCGCTGACGGCGAGGTCGCTGTGGCACAGAATGACCCGATCCGTCACCCGCCCCAAGAGATCGTGGAGAGTGCGATCTAGGCGAGCTTGGTGCAGGGCTTCTAGGTCATCGCTGCGCCAGGGGCGTCCGGCATAGGAAGCCAGGAAAATCGGGAATCCAAACAGGCTATCAGCGGCAATCCAGCGGGGCGATCCCACATCCAGCCAAAGGTGCCAGCGATGGCGCAACCGTTGCAGCCGGTACTGAAACACGGTGGCCAGGGTGACACCCTGCTGGGCCGGATCGAGGGGCTGGGCGGGATAGGGGTTGGCCGCCACGGTGCCCTGGCGTAGTAGAGTAATGAAGCGCTCGGTGGCGCTGGGGGGGAGAGGGCCCGCCATGCCCCCCAGGCCGTTCAGCAAAGGCACGCTCCCGCCGTCCCAGGACTGTGCCCTGGGGCGAGAACCCCGGGGCGTTTGGGGTTCCCGTTGGCGCAGTTGATCGTCCACCAGCCAGTATTGCTGGGCGGTTTCCACCAGTTCCCGCAAGGCCGTGAGGTGATCCGCTGGCAGATGGTGCCCCCCGACGTAGAAGGTTTGAATCGCCCGATCCAAAAAGCCCACCACCCCTGGGATAAACCGCTGCTGTTGCTGTTCCTGCTGTTGGGCAATCCATTGGCGGATCTGGTTGTAGCATTGGGTGGCCTTGTAGCCCAGGCGATACCAGCGCTCAAACCGCTCCACCGGCAGCAGTTGGGGCCGATCTAGTTGGGGGGCAAAGCAGTGATCCACCAGCAATTCCGCTCGCACTGGGTCAATCTGCACCGTATCAAACCAGGGAGCTACGTCGGGGGGCTGGGGCCGTTGGCTCAGCACCACCAGCATTTCCGCTACCGCATCGGCATCGGCCAGATGGCCTAGGTTGGGGTAGACAAAGGTGATCAGGGTTAGCAAGGCCCGAACGAGGGGCGAGTGAATCAAGGGCCGCTGATCGTTCAAGGAGGCGACGGGAATGTCGTGGTTCAGCAGAATCTCCGCCAGGGTGTAGCGGGCGATGGTATCAAACCCCGGCCCCACAATGGCGATCTCCCCAGGGGCCACCTGGCCCTCGGCCACCGCCTGGGCCACCACATCCCCCACCCGCCGCAGCAACGCCCCCCGCGATAGGGTTTGGATGCTGTGGACGGTGGGCAGGGGCACGGGCAGAGCCAAGGGGTTGACCACCCAGTCCACCAGGGTCTCGGCCCAGGGGTTGGCCAGGGTGTCCTCCGGCAGGGGCAGGGCTTCTACCACGGAGCACGTGTTCCGCAGGGATTCCAGGGCGTCTGGGTCAGCCCCAACCCCCAGGCGCACCTTGCCATGGGGGTTCCAGGTCATGGCCACCGGGCGATTTTGGGCCATAAACACCCGTAGCCACTGGGCCGTAATGGCGGGATATTCGTCCAAATCATCCACCCAGACGCCGCCGTAGCGGGCCAGCAGCTTTTCCTGGTACTGGGGGTGGGGCAGCAGGTAGCGCCAGTAGAGTTCCGTCATCACCCCGTAGGTGAGCAGGCTGTGGTGGAGGCACCAATCTCGCCATGCCACCACAGCCTCGCCCACCGTGCGCCACACGGCCTCGGGGGCAAAGCCAGTGGGCATTCCCTCGAGCAAGAGGGCCGCTAAGTCCTCGGCGGGAATGGTAGCCGAAGCCGCCATCTGTAAAAAGTCTAGGGCGCGGCGCACGGTCTGGGCCTCCGACCAGCCCTCAATCACCATTGACCCATCCCGCAGGCGTTCTTGCCAAAACCGGGTGGCGAGTTCCTGCTCATTTTCAGGCCGCAGCCGCAGCGGAAACTGAGGCATCGGCCCCAGGTGCGGCACCAGCAGCGGCCAAAACAGCGTCACTTCATCCTGGATAAACCCGTTGGGGGTGGTGGTCACGATTGGGATCCGGCCCTGGATCCGCTGGGCGAGATAGTCGGCTAACACCAGGCGATTATCGCCAATGGCCGCAAACACCAGCACCGACTGCCCCGGATCCAGCGGAGAGCCCACTGCTGGATCGGCCCAGGCCAGCACTTGATCCACCAGCCACGCGGTTTTGCCGCTGCCCGTTGGCCCCTCACACCAGCGCGGCCAGCCCGGTGGGGCCGTTTGGGAATTGTGAAGAACAGTGGATGCAGCCATGGCAACCCCAAGGAGGCTATAGCCCAACATAGCCGATCATAAAGACAGGGCCCCCCCGTAAGGATGGCCCTGTCTTTGTGCGGTATGCAGTCGGATTTAGCCTTGAAGGTCTAAGGTTAGGGTCTAAGACCGCGCAGCCTTTAGGGAATACCCTTAGGATACCGAGATGGCCACCACAAACAGCCCTACGACCAGCGCCGCCGCCAGACCGCCCAGAATGATGTAGTTGCGCTTCTGATTAGCGGTGGGGGGCTCCGCCTCATACATTTTGGGTTCGCTGGCGAAGTTATTTAGGCGTCCGCCTTCTTCAGTGGTGTAGGGCATAGTTAAGTATCCTTGCTAAAGCTTTACTTAGCTTAGCAAAGGTTAGGGGGGATCGTCCTGGGGGGATCCCCCCTTGCCAAATGATCCCCGCACCGGGGCCTAGAGCAAAAACTGCTCAATGGCCACGGCCACACCGTCGGCTTCGGCCCCCGGAGCCACCCAGTCTGCGGCTTGCTGCACGGGGATCGGCGCATCGCCCATGGCCACCCCCACCCCGGCATAGCGCAGCATGTCCAGGTCATTGAAATTATCGCCCACGGTCATCACCTGGTCGGGTTTGAGGTCGAGCAGATCCTCCGCCAAAAAGCGCACGGCCTCGCCCTTGTTGGCCAGGGGGTGGGTGGCCTCCACAAAGTAGTCCACCGACCGGGTGATGTAGATCTCGTCACGGGCATAGCGCTGTTCCAGGTCGGCGGAAATTTGGCTAATCAGGTCGGTATTGCCGCTCAGGGCCAGCAGTTTGGTGGTTTCGAGGTGGCCTTGGCGATGCATCAACGTGGCCAGATCCCCCACGGCTAGGGGCTCAACGCCCGACCGTTCCGCGTAGGCTTTGGTGTCGTC
>JALQST010000242.1 GCA_023264315.1 Nodosilinea sp. BSH.14 | reverse complement strand
TATCCAGCCGGATCATCGCCTCTTCGGAGCCGAACAGGGCTACGGCGAGGGCTTTGGACAGCTCGGTTTTGCCCACCCCGGTTGGCCCCGCAAACACCAGGCTGGCGATGGGACGGTCGGCACTGGATAGGCCCGACCGCGCCCGCCGAATCGATTTGGCGGCGGCGACTACGGCTTCGTGTTGGCCCACCACCCGCTCGTGGAGGATGTCCTCCATGTGGATGAGGCGTACCGCTTCGGTTTCGGTCATGCGGTTAACGGGGATGCCCGTCCAGGCGGCGACTACGTTGGCGATGCTTTCTTCGTCCACCACGGGCCGGGCCAGGGTTTGGGGCTGGGAGGAAACCGCAGCGGCTTCGGCGTATTCGGGAACTTCAGCCTGAATTTGGGTCAGGAGTTCCTGGCGCTCTCCTTGCAGGGCTTTGGCCTTACCAAAGTCTTGCCGTTCAATGGCTTCATCCAGGTCTTTGTTCACCTGGCGAAGTTGCTGCTTCAGTTCCTTGGAGGGATACTTGGGAGCCAGCCGTAGCTTCACTTGGGATCCGGCTTCGTCGATCAGGTCGATGGCCTTGTCGGGCAGGTGGCGGTCGGCAATATAGCGGTCGGACAGCTTGGCGGCGGCTTCAATGGCCTCGTCGGTGATGGTGACTTGGTGGAATTGTTCGTAGCGGCTGCGGATGCCCTGGAGAATTTCGATGGTTTCGGGCACCGAGGGCGGAGCGATAGTGACGGGCTGGAAGCGGCGTTCCAGGGCGGCATCCCGCTCGATGTATTGGCGGAACTCGTCCAGGGTGGTGGCCCCGATACACTGCATTTCCCCACGGGCGAGGGCGGGCTTCAGCAGGTTAGCGGCGTCCATGCCTCCTTCCAGGGAACCTGCGCCAATCAGGGTGTGGATTTCGTCGATCACCAGCACCACGTCGGGGTCTTGGCGCACTTCTTCCACCAACTGGGTAAGGCGCTCTTCAAAGTCGCCCCGGAAGCGGGTTCCGGCCACCATCGATCCCATATCCAGGCTGATGACGCGCTTGGTCAGTAGGGCGTCGGGCACGTCTTGGTTGACGATGCGCTGGGCCAGCCCTTCGGCGATGGCGGTTTTGCCCACGCCCGGTTCGCCCACCAGGATGGGGTTATTTTTGGTGCGCCGACCGAGGATTTGCACTACCCGCTCGATTTCCGTGGCTCGGCCTACCACGGGGTCAATCTTGCCCTGGGCGGCGAGGGCCGTGAGGTCGTTGCCAAACTCGGAGAGAATCTTCCCTTTCTTGCGGTTGTCGTCGCGGTCGCGATCTCGACGGCCCCGGCCCGCCGGAATCGAAGCCGCTTCGCCCAGTTCTTGAATCACCCGCGTCCGCACCTTGCCTGGATCCACCCCTAGGTTGCTAATCACCCGATAGGCAACGCTCTCCGTATTCTGGGTGAGGCTGAGCAGCAGGTGCTCCGGCTCGATGTAGGCGGCGTCTAGCTTACGGGCTTCCTGAAAGGCTTGCTCAAAGACCTGCTTGACCTTGGGCGTGAAGGGAATTTCCGGCGGTACACTGCCGCTGCCTCGGCCAATGATGGCCTCAACCTCGGAGCGGGCGTCCTCTAGGGTGATGCCAAAGTCTTGCAGGACGCGGGCGGAGATGGTGTTTTCTTCCTTGATTAGCCCCAGCAAAAGCTGCTCGGTGCCCACAAAGTTGTGGCGCAGGCGACGGGCCTCCTCCTGAGCCTTCATAATGACCGCAATGGCAGTGTTCGTAAAATGTTCAAACATGGCAACCTAGGAATTCAGGGCGGTGAGAGACAGGGAAGGCTGGCGTGGGCGACGTCATCGGCGGGGTGGGGAGAGGGCAATACAGGCCATGGAAAGATAACGATAAAGTAACAAACAGCCCCAAGTCTTAGTAATACTTTACGTAGCCATGGCCCCTTCCGTAGGTGGGGAGAACCGTCACCCGCTGTAGGTAAATTTAGATACCTACCATAGACAACCCGCCGACGGAGGGGATCCACAGAACCAGGAAGGCAAACCTGATGGCCAGGGGCTCAGCAGCCCGGGGACACCCAACAGCCCTATCCCAAGGAATGACTGCTGCGACGGTGACAGCATTCACTCTGGCGTAAGGGAACGCGGGGGAAGGCAAGCGCTGCGAATATCCTTCCTGAGAATTATATTTACATTGCTTAATACAAGTTTAGCGGCTGAACAGTGGTTGTGTAAATCCTGGGATCGGGCCAAAATCAAGGTTGAATGGGCGAGAAAATGGGAAGAACTGAGGTGATTTTGAAGGCCAGCCCGCCTCCCGGGGCCACCCAGAGCCACGGCACCGGGCATGGGGTCAATGAACCCGTTTCAAGAAATGCAAGGTTCTGTTGAGCAATACGGCTGGATTTGTCAGGACGGCGTAACACTAGACTTAAGAGGAGAATGCTTCGGTTCTGGAACGGGCCACACCTAGGGCACAACCCAAGGACTGGAAGCCAGAGGAAAATTCTCTGGAACCATCGGAATTCAAGGCTTTCCCCTCCTAGCGCCCAGCGCTCTACCCCGTTAGGTTATGGAAGTGAAACGGTATGTCCAAAGAAAATGCGCTCTCGTTTCTCCAGCAGGCTGCCACGAACCCTGAGCTGAAAAGCCAGGTGCAAGGGGCCGAACAAGCTAGTGATTTGATTAACCTGGGGGAAACCCAGGGCTATGCGTTTTCCCCCGATCATGTTCGCGAGGCCATCCCGGAACTGAAGGCTCAGCGGAGCTTCTTTGGGGACTTGGTGGAGGCCATTCTGGAACTGTTTAGCCCCAACCACGACAACTATCCCGCCACCGGAGTCCAACCCTTCAGCGGGGATGCGCCCCACCACTAGGGCCAACGTCCAGGACTAGGCCACCCTCCACCGGGCTGTCATCGCGATCCTTCGGTGGAGGATAGGCTTGGGCTGTGGGTCATCCAGCCCTAGCTGCCGTAGCCCTAGTTACCGTAGAAATAGGCGATTTCCTTGGGCTTGAGAGGGGCAAAATCTGCGTCGAGCAGCATTTGGTTGAGGTCGTCTTGGCTGTAGTGTTTGGCCCCAATCCGCACAATCCGCGACCGCATGGAGTTGTTCACGCCGCTGCGTTGGCGCTGAGCTTCCTTGGCCATCACGGTATTGTAAAGATCCAGCTTGGCGGCGGGAATGGGGGTGCCATCGAGATCCACGCCCTGGGCAATGGCGGCATCAACGGCGTCGGCTCCGGTGGTTTGAGACATGGCTAAAATCCTCCTAAACTCCTAAATGATCCCAACACAGGTTATCCCAACACCGCATCGAATCCCTAGCCTGGGGCAATGCGGTCTTCCGGTGTGCAAATCCTACCAAGAACCTGGGTGCTTCCTGACAATGACCGTACCGCTGCTGGTGTTTTTCGCCCTCCAGCGTTACTTTGTGCGAGGGCTGCTGGCGGGATCGGTGAAGGGTTAACCCCAAGTCGTATCCATGGTTCGTGGATGCCTGTCTGTGAATTTTCATTTATAAAGTGTGCATTGGCAGCGAAATGGATATATTAGAGGCGGATTTCCTTCCTCCGGGGTGATCCATCGGTTTCAGTGTTACCGTTTCGTCGTTACTTAAGGTGTGGCTTTGACCATGGCCAGCGCAGCGAACATTCCCTACTTCCCCGAAAGCGACCACTACCTGGTGCAGTCACTTCAGCACCTCAGTGATCGGGAATTGGTCAGTCTTTTTCAGCGGCATCCCGAGGCTGGGCGTTATTTTACGGCTATCTTCTGCCGCTATAACCCGATGGTCTATACCCTAATCCGCCACTCGGCCCGGTCTCCGGTGCAGGCGGATTACCTGTTTGCCCTCACCTGGCGACACATTTTGCACGAACTCACCGGGTTGTCTTGCCCCACTGCCGAAGCCACGGAGGACAGCCAGAAGCCCTTTACCTTGCAAAACTGGTTGGTGAACGTGACGGCCCTGTGCATCAACCAGGCGGTGATTCCTGAGGTAGAGTCGATTCACTATTCCCTGGCCCAGGCGTCGCCGCCCTTCTGGTGCTACCTGGAGCAATCGCTGGATCGGATCCCCCCCCTGGAGCGTCTGGTCTTGGTGCTAGCCCTCACCTTCCGCTGGAGCGAGGCGCGGATTGTGGCCTACCTGCGGGCAGAAGGAGAACAACTCTCCGCCGTCGATGTGCGCCAAACCCTCGACCAAGCCTACCGCCGCCTGGAGGAAGCCCTACCGGAGGATATCCGCATTATCTACCTCAATTATCAGCTTCCCCACGACGCCGAGGGCGATGGAGAAAATCCACTGAAAGATGACCTGCTAGAGGGTGTCTTTGACTGGCCCGACACGATGGCCCCTGCCCTAGCTCCATCCCTGTCCACCCCCGCCCATCGCCAGTGAGGGGAGTGCCATGATGCTGCGGCCTTTGCCCTCCCTGCTTCTGATAACAGCGCTGCTGGGCTGGGCCAGTCCCGGCTGGGCCTCGAACCTCAACCAGCAGTTGAATATTCAGCCCCGCAACCCCACCCAAGGATCCGCCCGCAATGTGGCCGACCAGTGGGCGCAGTTGGGCCATCAGCAGGCCGTGGCTGGAGACCTGGCCCAGGCCACCCAATCCTGGAGCGAAGCCGTGGCCATCTATGCCCTGCTCGGCGATACCCAGGCCCAGGCCCAGATCTATAGCGCCCTGGGTAGCGCCTTTGTGGCCCTGCGGCAATATCCAGAGGCCGAGCTTGCCTTTCAGCGGCGAGTGGGCACCGCCCGCATGAATAACGATCCCCTCGGGGTGGTGTTTGGGTTGAACAATCTGGGGTCGCTGCACCTCAGTCTAGGCCGACTAGATACCGCCCAAACCTACTTTGAGGAAGCCCTCACCGTAGCCCAGCCCACCCGCGATGCCAACGCCATCGGCCTTTCCCTCAGCAACTTGGGGTTAGTGGCCCTGCGGCGGGAACAGTGGGAACAGGCCATTCTCCTGTTAGAACCAGCGGCTAACTATCGACTGCGGGGCGGTGACACCGGCGGCGAAGCCAATACCTCCAACCATCTGGGGGAAGCCTACCTGGCCGTGGGCCGCGAATCCAACGCCATTGGAGCCTTTCGGGTGGGGCTGCGGCTCGGGGAGGAAGCGGGTGATCGCGCCGCCCAAATCCGGGCCATCGACGGGCTGCTGACCCTCTACTTTGGCCGGGAGGACGTCGCTACCGCTAAGCCCTTCCTAGATCGCCGTGCCGCCCTCACCCTAGAGACCGCCAATCCCGACGTGCAAACCGTGCTCACCCTGCGCTGGCTGGGGGACTATTACCGCGCCACCGGAGCCACGGACAACGCCAGAATCAC
>JALQST010000241.1 GCA_023264315.1 Nodosilinea sp. BSH.14 | reverse complement strand
ATGTTTTGAGAGAGTTTATTCGGTCGCTAGAAAGCCGCCCTAAAAGGGCGGGGCTTGTATCCCATTAGCTTTGGTCAAAGGCCAGTTTGGGGGAGATGACTCAGGGAAAAACCCGATATTTCGGGAGGCTCAAGGGGTTGCTAGAATACCCTCACCAGGGTGGCCGAAAGCATGGCATCGATGTTGCCATGCGCCCGATCTCAACTCCCCGACGGCGAAAGGACATCACAGGTGGGGTAAAGCTTGGAACGAAACGACAAAGCGACGCAAATCCTGAAGGGGGCTATGCAGGAGTTTCTGCACTATGGCTATGCTGGCACCAGCATGGATCGAGTGGCGGCCACGGCGGGGGTGTCTAAACCCACGGTATACAGCTATTTCCAGGATAAAGAAGGCCTGTTTCAAGCCCTCGTCAAATACGTCGCCCAAACCCGCTGCCAGCAGGTGATGGGCGGCGAAGCGCTCCAGGGGCAACCGGCGGTGGTGCTGCGTCAGGTGATCACCAAGGCCATCGACAGCGAAGTGCAGGACATTGACTACCAAAATTTCCTGCGCCTGGTGGCCGGAGAGTCGGCCCGGTTTCCGCATTTGGCCCAGGCGTTCATCGAACACCTCACAAAGCCCGCCATCGAAGAACTGACCGCCTACCTCACGGCCCATCCCGAGCTACCCCTCGCTGACCCCGCCGCCACGGCCCACATTCTGCTGGGTTCCACGGTGTTCTACATCCTCTCCCAGCGCATCATGCATGGCCACACCCTGCTCCCGCTAGAATCCCAGCGGTTGGTGGATAGCCTCGTGGATTTAGTGACGGGCGCGGCGGCGGGCACTGACGGCGGGTGAAGGTACGGCACCTGCCGTCCGGCTATTGGATACCCACGAGTTCGATGTCGAAAATCAGGGTTTCTCCGGCGAGGGGATGGTTGGCGTCTAGGGTCACGTCGCTGTCGGATAAATCCGACACCAGGACGGGAACCGCTTGGCCATCTGGCCCCTGCAACTGAAGCTGAATGCCCACCTCTAGGGGAATTTCAGCGGGGATTTGCTGGCGATCTACCACCATCACCATTTCATCGCGATAGGGGCCGTAGGCTTGCTCTGAGGGGATCACTTCGATTTTCGAATCCCCTAGGCTCATGCCCATGACGGCGGCTTCAAAGCCGGAGATCACCTGGCCGCTACCCAAGGAAAATTCCAGCGGATCGCGGTCGCGGGAGGAGTCGAACACGGTGCCATCTTCGAGTTTGCCCGTGTAGTGAATGGCAACGAGGTCGCCGGATTTGGCCTGGGTCATGGCAGAGTCCTTAACGATTGACTAGGGAGTGCCCGTCTACGCTAGCGAAGGTTCTGGCCATCACGGCAAATTTGAGGATTTTTATAAGGTTTGCCTCCCTGTCGCCAACCCTAGACTGGCACGTTTCCTTAGTCTAGGGTCGCGTTTGAGATGTGCTAGGCCGTCAGGCTATCAGTTATCCTAAGCATATTCAACGGGTTTGCCGTCTAGCCCGCACCTAGGACTATCCCTAATGAGGCCGATTTCCCGCCCCCTTGATCCCCTGCCCCATCCCCTGTTGCTGCTGTCGTTGGCGTTGCTGAGCGGCAGTATTGGTGTCGGTATCCCCAAGGCAGAGGCCGTTTCCCTAGGGAGCGACCTGGCGGGGGATGAGATTTCGCTTGCCCAAGCGAGGAGGACGGACGATGGGATTCTGCTTGCCCAGGCCAGTCCGGCGCAAATTGAGCAGCTACAACGGGAGGCGGATTTAGCCTTTCGGCGGGCGACCACGTTATTTATGGTGCTGCTAGGAACGCTGGTGCTACTGCTGGGCTTGGGCGTGGCCATGCTCTGGCTGATGCGGCGTTCGGTGATCCAAGAAGTCTCTGGCATTGTTCGCAAGCAAATTAACGAAATTACTGATCTGGAAACTCGCATCCAGTCCGCCACTCGCGATTTAGACTACATCCTCAACCAAGCCGAGGAACAGGCCGCATCGATCACTAGCCGCACCGACCGCTTCCAGGAAGAAGCCCTGACCAAAAAGCAGGTGCTCAACCGCATTGTGGACGACTTGGCCGAGTTCAAAGCCCGCACCCTCAACGATTGGCAGTCCACCCTGGCGGAACTTCAGGTGAAGCTGGAATCCACCGAGGCGGATTTTGTCGGTCGCCTCGTCAGCCTGCGCCAGTCCGCCGAAGACCAGGGGATGACCCTGCGAAAGGAAACCCAAATGCAGCGGGATGCGGTGTTTCGGGTGATGGAGGAAAACCAGACCGGATTTTTGCGGGACGTGAACCGCCTGCGCGGCGATGTGGAGGTGCAGCAGGATGCGGTGCTGCAAAAGCTGACCAACAGCGAAGCGAGTCTGGCAGATCGGATGACCGCCATGACCATCACCGTTCAAGAGGAACGGGATCGGGTCATGTCTGCCCTAGCCGACCTACGGCAGCAGATCACCAACCAGGCCAGCAATCAGGTGAATCAGCAGACCGCTGAGATTGCCGAATCCCTGGATGCCCTCAAACAAGAAAGTCTGGGACGCCTGCAAACCCAAGAGCAGGAGATCAGCCGCCAACTGGGGGAATTGCAGGTCAGCGCCTTTGGCCATCGAGATTTGGCCATTCAAAATATCCAAAACTCCATCGACGAATTTACCCAGCGCTTCGCCAACCTGCGTACCGAGGTGGAGGCCCAGCGCACCCGCATTCTGCAAGACCTGCGCCGTTCGGCAGACGACTTTTTAGGCCAGTTTTCCGGTCTGCGTAGCAACATCGAACAGCGCCAGGAAGCCCTCTTGTTTGACCTGCGCCGTGCCGCCGACGATGCCCTAGACCGCTTCGCCACCGTTCGCACCGAGGTAGACAGCCGCCAGCGGGGCACCCTCGACGAATTTCAGGACATGGCCCAGAGCCTCCAGGCCCAGTTGGCCCAAATGGCCACGGAATCGGAAATTCAGAAAAGCACCATCCTCAGCGACCTGGAAGCCACCGCCACCGCCTTCAGCCAACAAGTTCGCGTGCTGCAAGAGCAGGTGGGCGACCAGCAAATGCAGACCCTCGACGGGTTGCGGGCGATGGAAGCCGCCTTCACCGACCAGCTCACCCAGGCGCGGGAGATGATCTTCACCAAGCGCGACCGGGTGCTGGATAAAATCGACACCTTCGACCGCCGCCTCAGCGAAGACCTAGCCAACCTGGAATCTGCCACCGCCGAACGCCAGGATCAGGTGCGGGCACGGCTCGAAGCCCTGATGACCGAAATGGGCGACCGCCTCACCCAGCTTCAGGCCGATGTGGAGGCGGGCCGCGAGGTGGCCCTAGGGGATCTGGCCCTGCTTCAGCAAAGCTATAAGGTGCGCCTAGAGGCCATCCAATCGGAAGCCATGCGCCAAAAGTCCGAGATTCTGGATCGCCTCGCGGAAGTGACGCCCCAGTACATCTCAGATGTGTTCATGAGCGAAACCCGCCAGCAGTTCGAGGTCGTCACCGACAAACTCACCCGCCTAGAACTGAACCGCCCCGAACTGTTCCTCACCGCCGAAGAATACATTCAGGCCGGGGATCGCTACTTAGAAGCCGGAGACTATGACCTGGCCCTGGGTGAGTACGATAAAGCCCTGGAAATTCAGCCCAACAACGTCAATACCTGGCTAAATCGCGCCAAGGCCCAGCAAGCGTTGGAACAGCTAGAAGCCGCCGTTACCTCCCTAGATCGACTGCTCACCATCAGCCCCCGCCACCACCTGGCCCTGTACCAAAAGGGTTTGCTATTGCGAGAACTGCGTCGCCCCGAAGATGCTCTAGACGTCTTTGAAAAACTAGCCGATATCACCCCCGAAGACCCCAAAGTGTGGCTGAATCGGGGCATGGTTTTAAGTCGCTTGAAGCGACGGGAAGATGCGATTATGGCCTTCGATAAAGCCCTAGAAATCAACCCCGAATACCATGAAGCCTGGGTGAATCGAGGGGTTTCCTACGGCATTTTGCAGCGCCACGGAGAAGCGTTTCAGTCCTTTGACCGAGCCGTCGAAATCCAGGCTAATGACGCCATTGCGTGGCTGAATCGTGGACTTTCTCTACTGGAGCTAGAGCGCTATGAAGACGCCCTTTCCTCCTTTGATAAAGCCACTCGCTTTAATGCTGAATTGCCCAAAGCTTGGGATAATCGCGGCTTGGCCCTGGTCAAACTAGGGCGCGATGACGAGGCGATCAAGAGCTTTGATAAAGCCATTGCCCTCGACCCCGACTATGCCAAGGCCCACTACAACAAAGCCCTCTGCTACGCCCTCCAGCGGGAATCGGACATGACCCTAGAATGCCTACAACAGGCCGTCCGGCTCGATCCCGACTACAAAGAGGAAGCCCGCACCGAACCTGCCTTCGACGATCTCTGGAGCGACAACTGGTTCCGCGAACTGGTGGAGAAGTAGCTGGCTCACCAACCAGCCTGTCTAGACTTAATCCAGCGAACTTCTAACGCCTTGTCCACCCCGATTCAGCACATGGGTGTAAATCGTCGTGGTCTTCACATCCTTGTGCCCCAGCAACTCCTGCACCGTGCGAATGTCGTAGCCGTTTTGCAGCAAATGGGTGGCAAAGCTGTGGCGAAAGGTGTGGCGAAAGGTGTGGCAACCCACCCGTTTTTGAATCCCCGCACCGCGCACCGCTTGCTTCACCGCCTTTTGCAATCCGCTCTCATGCAAGTGATAGCGAACCACCGCCCCACTGCGCGGATCTTGACAGCGAGTCGAAGCCGGAAACACAAACTGCCAGTGCCATTGGCGATTTGCATTAGGATACTTCCGGGCCAAGGCAAAGGGTAAAACGGTTGCCCCATAGCCCTGCTCCAAATCTTGGTGATGGAGTCGCTGCACTCCCTGAAGGTGCTCCTGTAAAGGCTCCACCAAACTGACCGGAAGCATGGTGACACGGCTGTCATGCCCCTTAGCGTCCCGCACCACAATTTGATACTGAGGAAAATCCAAATCCTTCACCCGTAGCTGCATCGCCTCTCGCAGGCGCAGCCCACTGCCATAGAGCGTCTGCACAATCAGCCGATGCACCCCAGTCATATGCAGAATCACCGAGCGCACCTCATCCTTGGTCAAAACCGTGGGCAGTTTCCGCGATGGCTTGGCCCGCACCGCATCAATCCGAGCATCCAAGGGCAGAAACAGAACTTCTCGATACAAAAATAACAACGTGCTACGCGCCTGGTTCTGCGTAGAGGCTGCTACGTGATCCTGCACGGCTAGATGGATCAGAAACGCCTCTATCTCCGGCACCCCCATTTGGTTCGGGTGACGCTTGTTGTGAAACAAGATATACCGACG
>JALQST010000240.1 GCA_023264315.1 Nodosilinea sp. BSH.14 | reverse complement strand
ACTCATTGCTGCCCTAGAAAAAATAGACTTTTTGGTTGTCCGCCAAAAAGGAAGCCATGTGCGTATGAAACATGAAGACGGCAGGGTGGTGACGATTCCCGTTCATGCTGGCAAGGATATCGGTAAAGGTTTGCTTCTAAAAATCTTGCGCGATGCTGAACTCTCCAAAGAGGACTTGATTGACCTGTTGAAGTAGCCTGCTTCTAGGCGCTACGGAGTCGATGAAATTCAGGTGAAACGGCGGCTATTTCTGTAGAATCAACCTCGTGGTGAGGGTTGGGTGCCATGCGAGTGTTGCTAGTCGAAGACGAGGAAGATCTAGGACAGGCGATCAAGCAAGTCCTCATCGGCGAGAAGTATGTGGTGGATTGGGTCACCGATGGCGATCAAGCCTGGTATTGCCTAGAGCAGCAATGGGCCGATTATACGGTGGCGATTTTTGATTGGCTGGTGCCGAAGCTATCGGGGCTGGAACTGTGTCAGCGGTTGCGGGCGAAGCAGAACCCCTTGCCTGTGCTGATGCTGACGGCCTTGGGGCAGCCGGAAAATCGGGTGGCGGGGCTGGATGCGGGGGCGGATGATTATTTGGTGAAACCCTTTGTGATGGCGGAATTGTTGGCGCGGCTGCGGGCACTTCAGCGGCGGTCGCCTCAGCTTCAGCCTCAAACTTTGGTGGTGGGGCGATTCACCTTGGATGATGCCAATTCCACGCTTCGGGTGGCGCAGGACGGGCAACCGAGTCAGCCAATTCCCCTGACGCTGAAGGAGTTTCAGGTGTTGGCCTACCTAATGCAGAACGGCGACCGAATTATCCCCGGTAGCAAACTGCGTACCCAACTGTGGGATATGGATGACGAACCCGTTAGCAATGTGGTGGCGGCTCACATTCGTCTCTTACGACGCAAACTAGCTAACTACGGCTGCGATTGCCCGATTGAAACCATTCCAGGCCAGGGGTATCGGTTTAATTCGTCAACGTAACTCTATGGATAGCCAATCGTTGTTTCGTCGAAGTCGTGCCCGTTTGGCCCTGTGGTATGCCGGGGTGATGGCAGTGATTTTGGGGCTGTCGGGGGTTGGCATTTATCGGGCGTTGCTGCAAGCCAATTGGGTGGCCCTAGAGCGCGAAATTGAATCCATTGCAGGCACCCTCCACGACAGCCTAGAACCGCTGCTGCTACCTGCCGAAAATCCTACGGAGTTGTTGCAGCAAATCTTCCCTGACCTGTGCATTGCCGGACAGGTGTGCAGCCCAACTAACACCCTCATTCAGCGCCACACCATCGGCATTAGCGACCGCCGCAGCTACTACATTCGTCTGTACGACCACCACGGCACCCTGTTGGCCTATTCGCCTAACCATCCCCTACCGCTGCCCCTAGATCTCAATCCCGCCCCTTGGCAAACCCTCCAGGCCGACGCTGGCCCCCGCTATCGGCAGTTCACCACCATTTTGCACGCCGCCCACAGCCATCCAAACTCCAGCGAACTTCACAGCCACGGCTCTTGGGGTTATTTACAAATTGGCCGCACCCTGGCCCCGTTTGATGCCGAGGTGCAGCGGCTGCGGTGGATTTTGGCGGTGGGGTTGCCCTTGGCCTTGGGCGTCGTTGCCCTGTCTAGCTGGGGGCTGGCAGGGTTGGCGATGCGGCCTTTGTACCAGGCCTACCAGCAACAGCAGCAGTTTACCGCCGATGTGGCCCACGAACTGCGGTCGCCCCTGGCCAGCCTATTGGCTACGGTAGAAGCCATTTTGCGGTTGCCTCCCGATCAGCCATCGCAGGTGCCCATGCTGCAAACCGTAGAGCGGCAGGGACGCCGTCTCAGTCAACTGATCGCCGATCTGCTTTTGCTTTCGGTGCTAGAACAGGATACGACCCTCCCAACCCTCCAGTCCTGTTGCTTAAACGACATCGTTGCCGACCTTACCGAGGATCTGGCTGAGTTGGCTAACGCGACGGATATTCACCTCCGTTGCCAGATTCCCGACGCCCCCATCTACGTCATGGGGGATGAGTCGCAACTGTATCGTTTGGTGTCGAATGTGATGGTCAACGCCATTCACTACACGCCGCCCGGAGGATCGGTGGTGGTGAGGCTGACCGCCCAGGATCACACAGCCACTCTGGCGGTGCAGGATACCGGGATTGGTATTCCTGCCCAAGAGCAAAGCCTTATTTTTGAACGTTTTTATCGGGTAGATCGTGATCGCTCCCGCAAAACAGGCGGCACCGGGCTGGGACTCGCCATTGCCCATGCGATTGTGCAACGCCACCAGGGAACCCTGGGGGTGGACAGTAAGCCAGGACAAGGGAGCCTATTCACCATTTCCCTCGCTTGTGTGAATGGCCGACTGCCCCTTGGACATGGAGATAGTACGAGGGGCTCAACAAAACCAGATGGGCAAGCGTGATCTTGTCGACTCCCTCTCACCAACTCAACCCATCTGATAGCAGCTTGGTTAAGCAGAGGAAAAGTTCTGGTCGTTGGTAGGCCGACTCGCTCTCGCGGGCGTCTTTTCTGATGGTGAGACAGTCGAAATTGTAGGGGTTTTTGATGATCTGCTGGGCCAGGTCGGACTGTGGCGAAGGGCGGGCTACGGGCCAAGCTGCCATGGATGCGCTGATCATTGATGCCGGGGTAAACCCACCGGGGCACCGCATTCATCTGTTAGCAATGAGCGATTTCTTCCAATGTCATACGGCTTTTTTCGTTCGTGGCAAATAAAGTCCAAAGCATTGATTCGGCGGGGATGTGACACCTGGGGCGGAGCAAGGGCGGATCTATCGTTTTTGAAACCGGCTTAAAGTTTGGCCAAACAAAGGTTAAATGATTCAGGAAAGACCAGGGAACCGAGAAAGCCGGATTTAGCATAGGGATGCTATCTCCCTTGTAGGCGTCATATGGACTCCATCCAAGCGCAAGTCGTTATCTTGACTGAGAAAGTTGACGAACTGCACCACCTAATTGACCAAGTGAATGATCACATTGTAGCCATGTTGGCATCGTCCCATCCTTCCTTGGATATCAGTCCTGAACTAAGGGTAGGAGGAAGCGCAACCTATGGGCCATTGCCTCACTATCCGGTTTCTCACAGTGTCGCCCACGGGGTTTCCCTGGTTAGCGGTGCCCATCCAGATGCCCTGGCTGGGTTGGATGCCGTGTGTGAGCATAAGGATGTGCTGGTTGACGGCGATTATCTCCCGTGGGAACGGCAAACGGTGGACGCTAATTTGTCCCAGGATATCCAAATTCAGCGGCTAACCGCCCAACTTACAGCGGCCTACCACCGCATTGCTGCCCTAGAGGAGCAATTACTGGCCACTCGTGCTCTATAGACTGATTGGCCCAAACAAAAAGAGCACCGGATGAGGGTGCTCTTTTCGAGGGATGTGCTTCCCGAGGGGAGTACGATCACAGAACCCAGGTAGGCTTAGCCTTCCAGGATCACCTTGCCGACCATGCCAGCCCCACGGTGGGGAGCACAGAAGTAGGTGTAGGTGCCAGCGGGCATATCACTGGTGAAGGTGGTGGAGTAGTTTTCGCCCGGGGCAAAGGTCAATTGGCTGTGGGACAGGCTATCGACCAGATCCTTGTCGCCGGGGCTACCCGCATCGTCGAAAATGACGTTGTGGGGGGCCATTTTGTTATTCACCCAGGTCACGGTGTCACCGGGCTTCACGGTGATGGTGCTGGGTTCAAACACCAGCAGACCCGCATCGTTACCCATTTTCACGTCGTAGTTGGTGGCGGAAGCAGGGGCCGAAGCAAAGGTCAGGGCACCTACCACCAGCAGCACAGACAGAACAGCAATGCCCAAACGTTGGGCGGCACGAATTACACGATTCATAAACTACCTCTAAGGGCTTATCTCCAGTTCAATGACGCGGCTGAATTTCAGCGCTCTATGGCATCTTACCTGCTATTATCGCCTTCTTTGACACAAGGTCAATATTTAGAGGACTACGCTGCCAAAGGGGTTTCAACCGCTTTTAAGGTCTGAGGCAGTCGGTCAGGATGGGTTTGCCTAAAGCGTGCGGACTGAAGGGCTTGGGGCAAGAAATCCAACCTGCCTACGCGGATGGGAGAGGGCCAGGTATAGAACCTGGTGGCGGGGGCTAGGGTCGCTGAATCTCGGCCCCTTTTAGAAAATGAGGGGCCAAAAAATAAGGGGCCGTAGCCCCTGACTGCCGCCCGATGGCGGTATTCCCACTGGTGGGATCTGAGTTATGTACTAGATCGGGGGAGCCGAGAAACGGGTTTTACCCGACCCCCACATGTCGCCGATCACCTTGGGCTGAAGCAGGATGTGGCCCGAAATGGCGACGAGGTCTTCCTCGGTTAGGCTACGCATTTTGGGGAAGATATCGGCGCTCTTTTTGCTGGGGTGCACCTGGGAAATATCGGTCAACCCGTCATAGGTGGTGGGGGACTTGAGGTAGTCCACCAGAGCTTCGATGTTGTCGCGGGGAGGCAGGGCTCCAGCCAGGGACTCAGGATCCAGTCCCACGGTGGGGTTGGTTTTGGTAATGCCGCCCACGTGGCAAGTGCCACAGGCGTAGTTAAACTGGCGGCGGCCACGGGTCACTTGCTCTAGGGACAGCACAACCGTGTCTCCCTCAGGGTTGAGCTGTACCGTGCGGGTGGCCGCATCTAGCTCAGCCGCGATGGCGTCGCCCATCGTCAGTTGGCTGACAAAGAAGAGTGCGACCGCAACTAGCCAAATGCATCTCTTCAACATGGTTCTCCTCGAATGTATAGGGTTCAGGTATGGACATCAACACAGCGGACGGCGAAAAAAATTCCCTCAGTCCATGTAGTAATGACTATCATGCCACCGAAGGGGGCGATTCCCAAGTTTTCTCAGTCATCCCTCCGGCCATGATCATCCCACGCGATGGTGATTCTGGGCTCTTTTCAAGGCGGCCCTTCGCTGGGGCTACTCTGCGACGACGTGGGAGGAGGCGCTGTGGTTGAGCCCGTTGGCCCACTGACCAGAGGCCTCGATAGTGAGGGATTCGGGACTGGCGGGCTGATGGAGGCGCATCAGTTGGGCCAGGGTGGCTTTTAGTTGGGTGCGGGGCACGATCAGATCCACGAAGCCATGATCCCGTAGGTATTCGGCAGTTTGGAAGTCGTCGGGTAGTTTTTCCCGCAGGGTTTGCTCCACTACGCGGCGTCCGGCAAAGCCAATGGTGGCCTTGGGTTCGGCAATAATAATGTCTCCCAGCATGGCAAAGCTGGCGGTGACGCCCCCAGTGGTGGGATGGGTGAGCACAGGCATATAAAGCAGCTTGGCGGCTTGGTGCTGTTGTAGCGCCCCAGAAATCTTGGCCA
>JALQST010000023.1 GCA_023264315.1 Nodosilinea sp. BSH.14 | reverse complement strand
TTGGCCAGATCGCGTTGGGCATGATCGCAAAATTCATCCCCGTTTCCGACGCTGGACCAAAACAGGCCTGTGGGAGCGAGTCTTTGCCACCTGTGATGCCTTGGGCAACCCGACTGGGTTTCACCTAACGCCAGGACAAGCCTGCGACCTGGATGGAGCCGATTTGAGAATTTCTTTGCCAAACTCAAGCAATATCGAGCCATTGCCACCCGTTACGATAAACTGGCTGAAACCTTTCTCAGCGCCATTGACGTGGCCGCATCGGTCATCTGGCTTTGATGACCTGCCCTAGGCCTAGGGGTGGTGTGACCGCTCCGAGCGATTCTATGACCTGAAACGGGGGCATCGCACCGAGCGGGTCAGCATGGTCGCCGGCTGGTGTGACCGGGCGATCCTGGCCCCCTTTACCTTGAAGGGCTATTGCAACACCGCCCTCATTGAAGGATGGGTTGAACACTGTCTGGTCAAGGAATTGTCTCTTGGACAAGTTGTCGTCCTGGATAATCCCAGGTTTCACAAGTCCGACCGCATCCGCGAACTCATTGAACAAGCGGGATGCCAGGGGCTGTTTCTTCCGCCCTACTCGCCTGACTTGAACAAAATTGAGAAGTTTTGGGCACGGATCAAGCCCTATATGCGAAAGACCTTGCACCAGTTTGACAACTTGTGGGATGCCCTTGATCATGCCTTCCGCGCATTGTCCTAACCTGTCTGCGGGCTGCTATATCAGCAAGATCTCTAGGGGTATCTCGTACGACAAAAAAACGCCTCAGGGCGGGGCGCTGAAGCGTTATTGTTGGGTGCTAGCCCTTGGCCGTCCCCCCTGCCCTAGGATCTGAGTTCCTAGCGGATGTATTCCTTGAGGATACTGTTGCGGTTGGGGTGGCGCAGCTTACGTAGAGCCTTAGCCTCAATCTGGCGAATGCGCTCACGGGTGACGTTGAAAATCTGGCCAATTTCTTCCAGGGTTTTCATACGGCCATCGTCTAGGCCATAGCGCAGACGCAGCACATCTCGCTCACGGGGACTAAGAGTGCTCAGGACACTTTCCAGATCTTCCCGGAGCAAGCTCTTAGAAACCTGATCCTCCGGAGTTTCGCCGTCAGACTCGATGAAGTCTCCCAAGCGGGAATCTTCTTCTTTACCGATGGGGGTTTCTAGGGAAATGGGAAGCTGGGCTGATTTCGCGATGAAGCGCAGCTTTTCAATGGTCATTTCCATCCGGGTGGCGATCTCCTCCTCCGTAGGCTTGCGACCTAGTTCCTGGGAGAGCAGCTTGGTGGTTTTTTTGATGCGAGAAATGGTTTCGTATAGGTGAACCGGCAGGCGAATGGTGCGGGATTGATCCGCAATTGCCCGGGTAATGGCCTGACGAATCCACCAGGTGGCATAGGTGGAAAACTTGTAACCCTTTTCGTGATCAAACTTTTCAGCAGCACGGATCAGACCTAAACTACCTTCCTGAATCAAGTCTTGGAAGGAAAGGCCACGGTTCATGTACTTTTTAGCGATGGACACCACCAATCGCAGGTTGGACTGAACCATTTTGTCCTTAGCCCGACGCCCCACATGGACGCGATGGCGAAAGGCCCCGATGGTGAAGGTTGTCTCCTCTTCTTGCATGACGGCAGCGGCCCACTGTTCCCACTCCTCGTGGGTAAGTTCCTGGGGCAACCCTTGGAATTCTTCATCCCAGTTGTCGGCAATTTCGTCAAAAATACGTTCTAGCTTCAGCAGGTCAGCAATTTTGCGAGCTAGTTCAATTTCTTCCTCAGCCCGCAGGAGGCGAATTCTGCCAATTTCCTGGAGGTAGAGACGGATGGAATCTTCGGTGTAGGGTCGCTTTTTGGTTTGATCACGACGGCGGGATGCTTTTCGCTTGGCCCCCTTGGCGGTAGAATCTGCCTCGTCATCTTGAGCAACATAATTCTCGCTGCCATCAGAATCGTATAGATCAACTTCTTCGCTGCCGATTTCGATGGCTTCGAGCGGATGATTTGCTTGGGTCATACCGCGATCCTCATGCTCCTTCAAATCAAGACAAAGGTTTTTTCAGACTAACAGTTCAGCCTTGTCAGTGCCCAGTCTTTCCAGGAAAAATATAAACCTGGGGTGACGACACCGGGGTTGAGCGTCAATGTCAGGCCTCACCAGCCGCTAAACGGCCCTAAGCCAGTGCCAACGTACCCTTCTAAATCTATTGAAGGTATTGAGACTAGCGGTTAATGGCTTACTAATTCTAACCATAAAGTTTCAGGGCTGCACGGATCACCACAACTCTTCCCCACCGAATCGGCTAAACCGATGAGAAATCCATTTTTTTAGACATTCCCCTCAGGCATCTCACGCACAAATTAGTTCAAGCAAACTATTATGGCTGACCTGTAGATCAAGCAACGGCTTCCTCTCTCGGTTAGCAGTGAGGCATATCTCTGTGCCCATATCGGGTCGGGGCGTCAGGGGAAATGCAGATGGATCTGGGGCGACATCGTCGGAAGTCACCCTTCCGTTTAGGGGCGGGTGGCGGGGCGCAAGGTGGTGACGGCGCTGATTTGATCGGTACTGAAGCCAGCCTGGGCTAAATGGTCGAGGTAGGCACGATCCAGGTAGCGTCGATCCATCTGGATGGCCCGTTGATAGGTGGCCTGGGCGACGGCTAGGTCGCCACTGGAAGCCAGGGCCAGGGCCAGGGCCACCCAGGGATGCGGGTTTTGCGGTTCTAGTCTGGTGGCTTCCTGGGCATGGTGAATGGCGTCGTCCCAGTTGCTAAGACGCTCGTAGGCCAAACTGAGGTTGTAGTGGGCGATTCCGTTGTCGGGCTTGAGGTCTAGGGCGCGGTGGTGGGTGGCGGTGGCTTGGTCAAGCTGGCCTTCCACGAGGTAGACGATCCCCAAGGCGTTGAGAGCTTCGACTTGGTTAGGATCCTGCTTGAGTGCTGTGTTAAGGGTGGCGATGGCGATGGATCGATCTCCGGCGAGGTGCTGCGTCCAGCCCAGAATAATGTGGCTATTAGGATTATAGGGATCGAGGGCAGCAGCAATTTTGAGGGTGGCCACGGATCGCTCCAGATCGCCGCTGGCTCGGTAGTCCAATCCCCGCTGACGGTAGCGCTCGGCAGTGCTCGTATTCACCAAAAAGGCGGGATAGGCCAGGGCGGTAAGGGTGTCCTCAGTCCAGGTTGATCCTTGTAGGGGAGTGCTGGGTTCCGTTTGGCAGCCCCCCAAGCCCCCCAGCCCTGTGAGCAGCAACCCCATCCCGATCAACCGAAGGCATCCCATAGGCTTTGACTCTGCTAATACTGACAATTCTGAAGTAAATTCTGAAGTAATTCCCATGCTTCCAATCACTCCGATCACGGGTTGACTGGCAAAACTGGCCAGAACCCAGATCTATCAAAGGGTTAGGAGACCTGACCCCTACATGACGCCAAGACGGTAGGGGATCGGTTTCCGCGCCCAGTGCAGAATCTTTTGTCCGTCAACCCGATCCGAATTATCCCTTGTGTCCCCAGGTATCCCGCCCCGGTTCATGTCGAGATCCCATCCCGGCCATGCCCTAGTTTTAGGGATGATGCGCCCCAGAACAAGCCCTGATTCGGTCATCGGGGAACAGTGGGTGAAAGCTAGGGGAGAATACAGGATTTTGATGGGATTTGGTGACAGGGGCGGGGCATAATGGAAGGCATAAAGATATTTCTATCCAAACCCCTACCCAAGCCTTTACCCAACCCTCTACCCAGGCCAATCACTGATTCACTTGCCCTCAGAGGCTTCTCTCTGAACTTTCTGGCGATCCGCTTCTGTGGGAAAACTGGGCCGTTAAAAACGTTATAAAACTTTGCAACGAGAGGCTTCGGACGGGACGCTCGACAGGATGCTGTCTGGCCGACCGTAACCGTTTAACTTTTGCCTTAGAATCTTGTCAACGGTTTATCCCGGCCTCCTCCATCGGCATCCACAGTCCACTCCGCAACGGCAATCACCTATGGCTATCGGATATCTTGCCCTGGTTCTCCATGCCCACCTGCCCTACGTCCGACACCCGGAAAGTGACTATGTGCTAGAGGAAGAGTGGCTTTATGAGGCGATCATCGAGACCTACGTGCCGCTGCTCACCATGTTCGATGGGCTAAAGCGGGACGGGGTGGATTTCAAACTCACCATGAGTATGACGCCGCCCCTGGTGTCGATGCTGCGCGATCCTCTCTTGCAAGAGCGCTTTGATGCCCACCTAGCCCAGATCGAAGAACTGGCGGAACTGGAGGTGGAACGCCACGCCCACAATGGCCACCTACGCTACCTGGCGGAAACCTACGCCCAGGAGTTCAACCACGTCCGCAACACCTGGGAGAACTACAGCGGCGATCTCGTCACCGCCTTCACGCAATATCAGGACTCCAACAACCTAGAGATCATCACCTGCGGGGCCACCCACGGCTATCTGCCGCTGATGAAGATGTACCCCGAGGCGGTGTGGGCACAGATTCAGGTGGCGGCGGAGCACTACGAAGAAAACTTTGGCCGTGCCCCCAACGGCATTTGGCTACCGGAATGTGCCTACTACGAAGGTCTAGAGCGCATGGTCGCCGATGCCGGACTGCGCTACTTCCTCACCGATGGCCATGGCCTTCTCTACGCCCGCCCCCGCCCCCGATTTGGCAGCTATGCCCCCATCTTCACCGAAACTGGGGTCGCCGCCTTCGGACGGGATCACGAGTCTTCCCAGCAGGTGTGGTCGTCCCAGGTGGGCTATCCCGGTGCACCGGAGTATCGCGAGTTCTACCGCGACCTGGGCTGGGATGCTGAGTACGAGTACATCAAGCCCTACATCATGCCCAACGGCCAGCGCAAGAATGTGGGCATCAAGTATCACAAAATTACCGGGAAGGGGCTGGGCCTGTCGGATAAAGCCTTGTACGATCCCTACTGGGCCAAGGAAAAAGCCGCCGAACACGCCGCTAACTTCATGTACAACCGGGAGCAGCAGATCGCCCACCTCCATGGTCTCATGCAGCGTCCGCCGATTATCGTATCGCCCTACGATGCCGAACTGTTTGGCCACTGGTGGTACGAAGGCCCCTGGTTCCTCGACTACCTCTTCCGCAAGAGCTGGTTTGACCAAAGCACCTACGAAATGACCCACCTGGCCGACTACCTCAAGGCCAATCCTACCCAGCAGGTCTGCCGTCCGTCGCAATCGAGCTGGGGCTTTAAGGGCTTCCACGAATATTGGCTGAACGAAACCAACGCCTGGATTTATCCCCACCTGCACAAAGCTGCCGAGCGCATGATCGACCTGGCCAAGCGCGAACCCGAAGATGAACTAGAATGGCGCGCCCTCAACCAAGCGGCACGGGAATTGCTGCTGGCCCAATCCTCCGACTGGGCGTTTATTATGCGGACGGGGACGATGGTGCCCTACGCCGTGCGCCGCACCCGCACCCACCTAATGCGCTTCCAAAAGCTGTGGGATGACATCCTGCGCGGCAAGATCGACTCCGGCTGGCTGGAGAAAATGGAAGCGGTGGACAACATCTTCCCCAACATCAACTACCGGGTCTATCGCCCGATCTAAGAGGAAACCTCACCTTAGTCTTGGGTGGATTTGCCGCGCATGGCGTCAATTTCCAACCAGGTGATAATCACCCCGGCCACGGGCACCGCGAGGAACAGCCCCAGCACCCCGGCCACCGTGGCCCCCACAATGAGCGCAAAGAACATGACCACGGGGTTGATGTCGAGGGAATCCTTCATCACGTAGGGGAGCAGCAAGTTTTCCTGCACCTGTTGCAGCGCCACACAGACCACCAGGGCCGTGAGCGCCACCCACACATTTTGGGACAGCAGCAGCAGGGTGATCAGCCCGACGCCAAGGGTGGCCCCGATGCCGGGGATTAAGTCTAGTAGGCCCGCCATGAGACCGAGGAAGGCGGCGTAGGGAATGCCCAACAGCAGGAAAATCAAAAAGGTGGATCCGCCAAAGAAGAGGGACAACAACAACAGCCCCCAAAAGAAGCCCAGCAGATTATGCTGCACCACGGTGTTGAACCGTTCCTTATGGCGAATGGGCAGGTGTTTCAACAGCCACCACCACACCTTCGCTCCGTCTAGCATCATGAACAGCGTGACGACGGCGATCAAAATGGCGAGTACCAGATTGGCCAGGGTGGCCTGAAGCAGCCCCAGCCCAGCGGTGAGCACAGAAACCGCCTGACTTTGGAGGTGGGGCTCTAAACCCTGCACCTGCACCGGGATGTTCCACGCTTGAAACAGGCGGTCTAGGTCGTTCACCCAGGGCATCACCGAGGCCGAAAAGCTTTGGGCGTTGGCCACGAGCTGCTGACCTTGGGAAATCACGACGGTGCCCAGGGTGAGGGACATCCCCACCGCTGTTACCAGGGCCGTTAGAAACACGGCGATGGTGGCCAGGGCCTTGGGTAGCCAGCGGCTGAGCCAGGTGGCGGGATGGCTCAGCAAAAAGGCGAGGATCGTGGCGGTTACAAAGACCACGATCAGCACCCGAAAGTAGGCCAGAAGCTGAATCATGGCCCAGCCGCTGGCAAACAAGAGCAAGAAGCGGATCAGCACATTGTTGCTAATGATGCTCCAGATGCCCTCCGGGTTGGTGGAGGCAGACAGGCGTTCGGGATCGTCAACTCGCATAGGACAGGCTCAGGACATTGACATGGGATAGCACGGGCATCGGGCCTGCCAGAGCGATCACCAGGAGCCGATTCTCCCTGGATGTCGGGATGGAAGCTAGCGGGATCGAGAATCGGGGATCTACTGGGGCTCGGTGGATGCATTATCCGACAAGGGCATCTCTGGGGTAGGTTCTTCCTGTACCAAAACGAAGGGCTGCACAATTAAAGCCTGAAAGTGCTTGCCCTGGGTTTGTCCCCAGGCTTCAAGCTGGGCGGGGGTGGGCCGAGTAATCAGGGCCTCTGCCATCCAGCGGTTGACGGTCGCCACATCATCGGTGGCAATGGCCAACCCCACCTCAGCCAAATTGAGCAGCGCATCCACCAGCACCACCGCCCCCCGATCCGCATGGGGGCTGAGCCAGCGCCATTCCGCTGGCCCCACCATCTCCGTCAGTTCTGCCTTCAGGTCTTGGGTCATGGCTGTTTAAGGTAGGGATGCCGACTTGCCCAGCATACCCCATGGCAGGCCGGAGGCAGTTTCCAGGGCTAGAAGCCCCAGGTGCGCCTTGGCCCCAAATCCAGGTGGATGATATTGGGAATGTTGCTGTAAATCCCGATGCCCCCAGGCCAGGTGAGCATGACGGCGTTGGCTACTTGGCGACCACTCATGCCCTGTACCTGCAAATCGACGGCATTGCCAACGAGGTGTTGACTGCGGCTGGCTCCTCCCACGGCGGCATTGACGGCGGGAGGCCGATACCAGGAATTGACCCGAAAGGGCCGCCCGATCCGATTGCGCACGGGTTGTAGGGCTCTGGCCAGGGCGATGATATTGTCTACGATGGCCTTGGTGGGAGGAATCCGGGTGGCGTTGCGGGTGGCTTCTCCCCAGGTGAAGCTGCCCCCGGCAATAATGGGCTGATCGGTATAAAACGTGGAGGTATACCCCGACAGGCGGAAGGGACGCCCGGTGTATGGCGGCGGCGGCGGCGGCGGCGGCGGGGTAGGAGGGGTGGGAGGGGTGGGAGGGGTGGGAGGCGGCCCCGCAGGTCGCGGATAGACCACCCGTCCAGCCTGTTCCACCTGGGCGTGGCCCTCAAACACGTACCAGGTATTGAAGCCCGCCAGATCGTCTTTGACGTATTTAAACGTGAACCGAATGTGCCCATTAAAGCGGCCCTGGGCATCGGCAAAGGCATAGCTGGACAGCACAAAGGTGGTGCCCTGAGCGACCGTCACCATCTCATCGGCGGCAAGCTGGCTGGATTGCAGCGGACGCCGTTTGAAGGGGGTCTCTCGGTTGATGCGCAGGATAAAGGCATTGGGGTCTTCGCGGGGGTAGACCACGTCGCCATCAAAGGTGACAAAGGCGTGGGGCGTGAAGACAAACCACGTGCTGCGTCCTTGGATGAAGTCCTGAGTATCGCGAATGGCAAACTTAATGTGCTGGTTGAAATTGCCCTGGGAGTCGCTGAAGGCGTAGGAATGGAGATTGAAATTTTGCCCCCGCTGGGCCGATGCCCGTTCGCTGGGGGCAAGCAGGGTGGAATCTAGGGGTCGCCGCTTGAGGATGGTATCGCGGTTTAGCCACAGCACGGGCATACTTTCTTGATCCTCCAAGGGGTAGAGAATCACCCCATCGGCCTCTACCTGGGCATCCAAACTGGACACAAACCAGGTGTTGAAGCCGTTGATATTGCGGTCTTTGAGGGCAAACTTGATGTGGCCGTTGAAGGGGCCGTTGATGTCGGCGTAGGCGTAGGAGTGGAGGGGATAGGTGCTGCCTGCCGAGATCGCCGCCTGTTCGTTGGGTTGGAGGGAGTCCGCTGGCTCAGGCCGCAGTTTAAACACTGTGGCCCGATTGATGCGCAAAACCTGATTGCTCATAGCGATGCTCTGTAATGATGCCCTGAAGGAAACCTGGGGAGGGGGGATCACCCGCCCGATGGACGCCGCCCAGTATAGCCCCATCTCTTCGGGATGGCGCAGGTTCGGGCACAAGGAACACCAAAATCAGTGGCCCTAGGCCAGCAGCCCCCGAGCCAGCATAGCGGCCAGGAGCGGAATCAGGGCAAGGCCGAGCAATTCCCCGCGCACCACCCAGAGGAAGCGCTGCCCCTGGGCCGTGGTGAGGGTGGGAGGTTCGCCCTTCCGCAGCCCACCAATCCAAGTCAGCACCGAGATGGTGGGATATAGCGACAGCAGCCCCACCGCAATAAACAGCCCCACCTTGGCATGGAACACGGGGTTGTGGAGGTAATAGTCGGCCCCTTGGCCAAAGTACATCACCCGAAAAATGCCCGTCACCAATACCGTGACCGCCGCTAGGCCATAGAGACTGTCGGTGACGACCAGCCGCCAAGCCCGCTGGAGGGTGATTTCAGCGGCAAAGATCTGGTGCTCTACCACCAGGGCAGCAAAGGCCACCATAAAACCGAGATAGTGCAGGTAGGCGGTCAGGGCGCTGTTCCACATGGGCGGTGCTGAGGAAAGGTAAGGACAAACGGTTCACTACATTAGGAGAGTTTGGGGTCGCCGTCTACCCCGGGGCTAAGGCTCTGGGCGGGCGATGGCGGTTGCACCATCACCGAGATCCGTGGAATAAAACGGCTGCACGGGGGGCGTCACGGTTCTAGCGGCCCGCACTTGGGTACACCAGCTTTGGGCTAGAACTTTTGTAAACTGATCGGCCCTAGACCAGTGTTGATCAAACTGCTGCTGTACCTGATCCAGCAGATCAGGGTATTGGGCCAGGGTAAGCGCAAGAAAAATGAACCTGTAAGATGCTAGGGCATAACCCAGTCAATCCATCGCGAGGATTCTCATGGCTCAGGGCTTTGCGTCCTCCCAAGACTCAGCCAACCCACGTCCCGCTCAGCAACCGCTGTCGCCTGCTCTAGATGCCGAGACGGTTCAAGCCCAGCGGCAAGCTCAATTTGCTGAACTCGACGACCCGCGTGGCCGTCAGGGCGTAGAGCACCCGTTTTTGATCATTGTGATGATAGCGATTCTAGCGGTTATCGGCGGCGCGACAGGGTGGGAGGACATGGAGACCTATGCCGAGAGTCACAAGGCATGGCTGAGTACCCTGTTCTCATTGCCAAATGGCGTGCCCCATGCGGACACTTACCGTCGGCTCTTCGAGCGGATCGCCCCCGAGGCTCTAGAGCGTTGCTTCCTGGGCTGGGTGAAGTAGCATTAACTCCAAGGTCAAAGGCTCCATCCCAGTTTTGATAGGTCATCAAGCCTTGGAAAACAAAAACATCCACTTTAAGTAGCAAGGCTCAATCATTTACAAGATGGTTCGGGCTCCTCGGAATTGCTGAAAGCCTTAATTGACAAGGGTTACAGGGGTTTAGCTTGTTTGACATTTAATTCATCTCACCTACTTATTGAAATTGATGCCGAAGGTCATGAGTGGCATATCCTTTCAGGCTTAATTCCCATCATCGATTAAGAACAGCCAGCGATTTATGTTGAAGCGAGAGAATATACCTATGAGCTAGTTTATCGTTTAATGCATGATCACGGTTATACGAAGGCGTATACCTGCAGTATGTAGGGCACCTCGAAAAATACAAATCTTATTGAGAATAGGGAAGGTATTCCAATGGTTTCAGGCTCTTCGGATTCGCAGTAAGGCAATTAATCGAGGTGCCCTGTAGAGTGTCGGCTCTGATAATCCGTTGATGGGCCAAGAACCTGAGGCCCATCAACGGATTATCGACAAAAACTGGGACTGGCTTGGGGTGTGCCTAGGGTCAATAATTCTGATAGCGTCACAAATCGGTATCCCTGAGGCGTGTAGGTGGCGAGGATCTGCTTGACCAGTTCCACGGTCTTCTGGCGGCTTGCCTGGGGAGAGCCATCAGGACTAGGGCTAGCGTCATGCATTAAAACGATGGCCCCAGGATGGGCTTGTTTCGCCAGCATGGTCATCATTTGGGCGACGGATAGGCCACTCCAATCCAGCAAGTCTACATCCCAAAACAGAATGGGACGCCCCATGTCCTTGAGGGCTTGCATAACGACTAGATTGGCGTGGCCATAGGGAGGCCGAAAGTAGGGCTGCGAGGACTTGACCAGGGGAGCCAGCAAGGTATCGGTTTGCTGCACTTCCCGCTCAATTTCCGATCTGAGGCGACGGTTCAGATCGGGATGCGAAAAGGTGTGGTTGGCTAGCTCGTGGCCTTGGTCAACCAAGCTTTGGGCAATGTGGGGATACTGCTCTAGATGGCGACCAATGGCAAAAAAGGTAGACTTGGCCTGGTACGCCTCTAAAACATCGAGGATGGCTGGGGTATAGATAGGATGAGGGCCATCATCAAAGGTGAGCGCCATCACCGGATCCTGAGTGCGGATACAAAAGATCGCCTCACCGGACGCCTGGGGCCATAGAAATCGTTGGGGCCAAACGGCCTTGGTCCAGAAAAGAATGGCTAGGGTCGTAAAGGCAAGGAGCAGCCCTAGCTGTAGAACGACCGGAGGGTTCCACCGGGACCAGGGGGCAGGCTGAGTCATGGCGTAGGGGTGAAAGGATCCGTAGGTTGAATAGGGTGAGGCTTCGTGACATCAGTCTGATCGGCCCGATCAGGAATGGCTTGAAGCGCAGCCAACATCACCCATCCTAACAGCCCGATGGCAAATCCAGCCCACAATCCCTGTAAACAGGAGCATCACAGGTAGGCCAGCTTCTACGGCGAGGTGCAGCCACAGGTTATGGACGTGGTGTAGGAAGGGAAGGTTGACAAGGGTATCAGGCTTGTAGTTGGCTTCAAAGCCGCCAAAGCCGATGCCAAACCAGGGATTTTGGTGAATTAAGGGGAAAGAAAGCTGCCAAATTTCTACCCGGACGACACTGCTACTGGTGGCCTGAAGCAGGGATCGTCCACCCACGCCCCAGGTGGTTACCAGTGCCATCATCGCGGTGATGCCTCCTAGACTTAGGCCCATGGCCCATCGGTGGTACCGAGCTAGAACTCCCATGATGAGCAACTGCACCAGAATCACCACAATGCCGTTGCGTGACCCCGAACAAAAGACCCCTAGTGGAATGAGGGCAAGGGCAACGTATATCCATCCGACCGGCGAAAGCAAGAATCGGGATTGCGGCCCTGGTTTGGGCCTTGCTGAGGTTGAGGATAGGGTTTGTAGCCAGAGACCCAGCCCCAGGCCAAAGAGAATGACCAGGTAAACTGCAAGCACATTGGGATTGCCAAAAACGGCATCGACTCGCGGCCGAACAGGGCCGCTACCCAGAAGCCAGGACGGGAGCCCTAGGCGAGTGGCCAAAGCGGGCCAGTATTCTACCAAGGCTAACAGGTTAACCGGAATGGACGTGACCAGCAGCCAAAAGGCCAACTGCTTGAGATAGCCTAGGGGATCCGACAACTGGGTGAGGTACAGTGACAACCCTGCAAAAAAAACAAAAAAAGGCCAAAAGTTCGTCGAGCGGAGGGCAGCTTGTACCGGATCCTCGGCTAGGAAGACACTGATGCCCATGAGGACTGTGATCAAAATCCATCCCTGACGGCGGAGGCGGTGCCAAATCTTCTTGGGAGAGGCCACTAGCCAGTGCAAGAGCAACAGACTGACCCCTGCTAGCCCGAGGTAGCTGGCGTAGGGCAAAAGGACAAAACTGCCAAGAAATAAAGCCTCTGGCTCCTGGACAAAGCCCGCTTCTGTAGCCCCATGTGTGTCGAATCCCACGGTCTCTCCCACCCTATCTCTTTATCCCGCACTTATCTTACAGGACTTGGGGGATCAACAAGCCCTAGACCTGAAGCTCTAAAACTCGATACCGGGCTGGGCTTTGACCCCTTGCTCGCGGAAGGGATGCTTGACCAGGGCCATTTCTGTGACCAGATCAGCCGCTTCGATTAGATCCGTAGGGGCACCGCGCCCGGTGAGGATGACGTGGGTCATCTCGGGCTTTTCGGCAAGCCCCGCTAGCACCTGATCGATGGTGAGAAAGCCGTGTTTCAGGGCCACATTGACCTCATCCAGCAGGACGAGCCGATAGTCGGGATTGTGCAGGTATTGCAGGGCCACGGTCCAAGCCTGTTGGGCGGTTTCGGTGTCGCGTTCCCGATCCTGGGTATCCCAGGTGAAGCCCTCCCCCATGGCCTGGAAGGTGATCTGGTCTGCCCACCGCTCGAGGACGGCCTTTTCAGCGGGCTCCCAGGCTCCCTTGATGAACTGCATAATGGCGACGCGATAGCCATGGCCCAGGGAGCGCATGACCATCCCCAGGGCAGCGGTAGTTTTGCCCTTACCGTTGCCCGTGTGGACGATGATCAGCCCCTTTTCCTGGTGACGTTCGGCGAGACGCTGTTGCTGCACCTCTTGGCGACGCTGCATTTTACGGCGATACTGATCGGCTGACAGGCCGCTCTGTTCGGCGGTTTGGTTCAGTTCAGTGGCGACCGCATCGAGGTCTTCAGGGGATGGGTTGGATGATTCGGTCATGGATTCCTTTAGGAGGCCAGGGCAACTTGGACGATTTCCTGGAGTTGGCCGCTTTGATACAGTTCAATCATAATGTCTGAACCGCCTAGGAATTCGCCATTGACGTATACCTGGGGAATGGTGGGCCAGTTGGAGTAGTCCTTAATGCCTTGGCGAATGTCCGGATCGCTCAGCACGTCAAAGGTCTCGAAGGGGACGCCCAGAACGTTCAAAATTTGGACGACATTATTGGAGAAGCCGCACTGGGGCATCAGTTTGGTGCCTTTCATGAAGACCATGATGGGTTGGCTTTGCACCATTTGGTCAATGCGGTCTTTAACGGCAGCATCCATGGGTTGATCTCTCTAGGGGTGAATAAACGGAAAGGGCAAACACAATGAACACAGGGCTAAACGGGTTCATCCACGCAGACGACCATTGGTTTAGCGAATCCCTGGCCTAGCTGGCTTGGGCGGACTGCCAAGCTTCGGGGGTATAGGTTTTGAGGGCAAGGGCGTGGATGGCCTCGGAGGACATGGCTTCGCGCACGGCCCCGTAGACCAGTTGATGCTGCTGCACCAGACTGCGCCCTGCAAAGGCCGAGGACACTACTGCAACCTGGTAGTGGTCGCCGCCGCCCGTGAGATCCTGTACCTCCACCTGGGCATCGGGCAGGCTGGCCTTAATCATGGCCGTAACTTGGTCTGGGCTAATCATGGAACGGCACTCCAGTGGGGAATGAATGGCAGAATACTAGGGAATCTAGGCCCGGTAGCCGTGTCCTAGGAACGCATCGGGGGACATCCCTAGCAGTACCCTACCGATGCCATCTTGCCATTGAAGGAGGCCGCATCGGTAGCATCTTGGCATTGAATTTTACTATGATTTGGCCCGAATACGGGCCTCGTCTCGCGGGGATCAGCAATTCTCAGTATGACGATTCTCCGAGAAGACGATCTCGCTGTAGCCATCTTGCTTGAAATCCGTTCGGGCTGAGCAGGTCGAAGCCCACGCAGGGTAGCGCCTTTCGACAAGCTCAAGGCGAACGGAGGCGACCCAAAATGAGAAGTGCTGATCGGGGATTGACCCGGATTCAGGTCGGATCTAAGGCGTGGTGGACGGTGCAGCCTGGGGGGCCGGACGCCCAGTAAAGGGCTCGTTGACAAAGCCCAGTTCAAAGAGCTGTTGGTAGGCGCGTTGGCCCAGATCGCGGGTGGGCTGCTGGCTGCGCAGAACTTCCATCAGCAGGGGAATGGCCCGATCAGGTTGGTTTTGGGCACGGTAGACCAGGGCTAACTGATAGGTGGCTTGGTCGCGCATTTGGGCGGCTTCGAGGGCCTGTTCCCGGTTGCTGCGGTTGAGTTGGCTGTTGATGCCGACAAACATCTGGGCCAATTCTTGGTAGTAGCTGGACAACTGGTTCAGGGTCTCGCGAGCGGTCTGGAGTTTGGTCGCGGCGGTGGCCAGATCTTGGTTGCCGATGGCGGCCTCGGCCTCGGCGATTTGCTGGCGGGCTCCGGCCATGCTCAGGGAGGTGCTAGAAATGTTACCGGGCTGGACGGGAACAGGGCCAGCCTCAGCGGTGTTTTGGGCTAGGGGCAGGGGATTCGCCACGGCTTGATCGATGCCGCCAACCACGCTGCCTAAGCCCCCCCCTAAGGCCACCAGGGCTGCCGTCGAAACACTAGAGAGGGATTTCCAAAAAGATTGCATCGCAGCGGCCATGAGTTACCCAAGGTGTGAGGGACAAGTGTGAGAGACAATCGCACCCGCTAGTCTAACGATTTGCCAAAGGAGGCGGTGCCAAAATCCTGAGGTATCTTAACATCTCGTTATGGCACCCTGGAGACCCACGGCAGATTCTTTTGCGGTGGGTCTCTAGGGGGAATAGGGTGCTGCCTCTGTGACCGTTGTGGGGCAAAAAAGTTCCTGGCGATGGCGGCCCGTCCATCCTAGCCCCGCCTGTTTCGGGGTGGCCGCTGTTCCTTAGTTGATGGCGAATCATTCCTATGGCGCAATCCTCCAATGCCAATGCCCCGGATTTCCAGCCCCCCCCCCCGGCCATGACCGGCCCCCGTGAGGGGTGCATGGGCGACATCATTCAGCGGGGTGGGGAAGAACTGCGGGTGGAAAAGGTGCCCACCCGACTGACGACGCGGCTCCATCAACCGGGGGGGCTGGCGGCGGTGCAGGCGGCCCTCAGCCCGGAGAGGATGCGGGCGGTGGCGGCGGGGCAACTGGTGGAGTGGCAGGTGGCGGCGGACTTGGAGTCCGCCCTCGATCAAGCTCGTCAGCATCCCGATGTGGCCTTTGCCAGCCATGTCTATCGCCTGGTGGACAGCCCCCAAACCTGGGTGTACCTCACGGATGAACTCACGGTGCAGGTGGCCTCCTCCGTAGATCAGGCAACTCTCATGGGTTGGCTCAGCGACCTTGGCTTGGTGATCGATAAACCGCTGGTGGGGATCTCCCAAGCCTTTGTGGTACGGGTGACGGCGGCGGCGACGGAAAACCCCATTAAGCTAGCTAATCGTCTGCTGCGCCAGCCCGGGGTGCAGGTGGCGGAGCCCAACCTGGTGATTCAACTCGAAGGGCTCTATCGTCCGGTGGATGATCGCTATCCCCAGCAGTGGCACCTGTTTCACCAGGGCGGGTCGCAATTGGCGGCAGGGTCGCACATCCACGCCGAAGCGGCCTGGAATATGACCCGTGGCAGTCGTTCGGTGGTGGTGGCGGTGGCCGATGACGGCTTTGACCTCGACCATCCTGATCTGCAAGGCATGGGTAAGCTAGTCGCCCCCATTGATTTAAAGGATCGCGATGCGGTACCCCTGCCCCTACAAAGCCACGAAAACCACGGAACGGCGGTGGCGGGGCTGGCCATTGGCGAAGAAAACGGAATCGGCATTGTGGGGGTGGCTCCGGGCTGTGCCTTTTTGCCCATTCGCACCACTGGGTTCATTGACGACGCCTCCATGGAGCAACTGTTTGGCGAAGCCGTCAGCCGGGGGGCGGCGGTGATTGCCTGTAGTTGGTCGCCAGCGAGCAACTATTTCCCCCTCACCCTGCGCCAAACCAACGCCATTACTCAGGCCGCCACCGCCGGACGCAACGGCAAGGGCTGCGTGGTGATTTTCGCAGCGGGCAATGCCAACCGCCCCGTCAGTGGCACCATCAACGAGGCCCAGTGGCCCCGCAATGCCCTGAGCGGCCCCATCAAGTGGCTGAATGGGTTTACCGCCCATCCCGATGTGATTACGGTCTCGGCCTCAACCAGCCTGAATGCCAAGGCGGCCTACAGCAATTGGGGGCCACACATCGCCATTGCGGCCCCCAGCAACAATGCCCCCCCCAGCATGGCCCTACCCCAGGTGGGAACCGTGGCCACGGGGCCAGAGGTGCGCCAATCCCTACCGGGGCTTGGCATGGTCACGAGTGATCGCACCGGCGGATCGGGCTACGACACCAGCGCCTATACCCAAACCTTCGGCGGCACCTCCAGCGCCTGCCCGGTAGTAGCGGGGGTGGTGGGGCTGATGTTGTCCGTCAACCCCAACCTCACGGCCCAGGAGGTACGCGAAATTCTGCAAACCACCGCCGACAAAATTGTGGATCCCAAACCCGATCCCCAGTTGGGCCTATACTATGGCACCTACGACGGACGCGGCCATTCCCAGTGGTTTGGCTATGGCAAGGTTAATGCTCGGGCGGCGGTGCAGGCGGCCCAGTCCCGCGCCTGGAGCCAGCGGCGAGTACGCCAGGTGATCTCCCAGCAAAACCGAACGGCCTTGGTCATCCCCGACAACCAGCCGACGGGGGTAGAGAGCACCATTGTGGTTTCCCAAGCTGGCACGGTGGCGGATCTTCAGGTGCAGGTGAGCCTTCAGCACGAATTTTTGGGCGACCTCAGCCTTACCCTCGTGGCCCCCACCGGCCAAACCGTGCTGATCCAGGGGCGCACCCTCGGACGGCAAACCACCCTGCGCCAAACCTACAATCTGCAAACCGCCCCTGCCCTTATGGCCATGATCGGCCAAACTGCCCTGGGCGCGTGGAAACTACGCATCATTGATCATGCCCCTGCCGCCATGGGGCGGCTGTTAGAATGGCGGCTTTCCCTGGGGCTGGGCTAGGGCTGAGGGCTTCCTCAAGCCGAGGTGTCCGTATCCGAAAGGCGTTGATAGGCCTGGGCGAGGGCCGTGGCATCCCCCACATTGCCAGGAAATAGCACCACGGGCAGATGGGGAAACTGGCCGTGATCCGCCGGGGTGCGCACCACCGAAACCCCGGGCAGGATTTGCCCTAGCAGCCGCGCCGTGGTGAGGGCGAGGCCTGTGCTGAGGGTGTCGTTGGAGGTGATGCCGCCCTTGCTGATCAGAAACCCGATATCCATGGGCAGTTTTTGGATCACGTCCATCAGGAACCGGGAAACCCCTAAGCCAAAGTCTAGACGAGCTTGCACGGTGTCAAAGCTGAGTTCCTGGCGGCTGGTGTAGACCACGGGGGTGAGGCTGTCACGGTGGGCAGTGTTGACTTGCTTGATGAGGTTGAACAGCAGAATTTCGCGGGCGTCCTCGTCGGCATCGCGCAAATCAGCCACATTCACCTCTAAACCCACCACACCGGGACTTGCAGCAAATGTTCCAATTGTTCCGTGGTTTTTTTCACGTGGGAGCCAACGATGATCGCCCCCGGTTTGCTATCCCGCACGTAGGATCCCATGTGGTCGGCGTCGATAGGTTGGGGTGGCAATGCTGCCAGGGCCGTGAGAATACTGGCGGCACTGCGGAACAAAAAGCGTTTTCCCTGGGCAGCAGCGGTCAGTACATCCTGGGCAAACAGGTCGAGATCGGCCTGGGCTTCGCCATCCACCACGCCGCAGACGTTGCCCTTCAGCGCCATCAG
>JALQST010000239.1 GCA_023264315.1 Nodosilinea sp. BSH.14 | reverse complement strand
CTACCGCTTTCTGTCTTGGGATGTTTCTCTGGATTGGGGATGCGTCCTATCATGCTCCAGCCTGGGCCGATGGGCGGGACGAGGCTTACTCGTAGTAGCGGCGCTCCAGCCAATGACGCAGGTCATCCTCGCAGGAGAACCGCTGGGTTTGGTGGGTAACGGGATCGTAGGCCGTCCAGTGGGCGGTGCCATGTTGCCAGTGCTGTCGAATGCGCGGGCCGTTGCCGGGAACCAGCCAGTCTTGCACCCCCTGGCCAAGGCGGTGCAAGACTGGGCGCATGGAGGACGACTGGGACTGCACCAAGGCTTCGAGGCGCTGCCGCTGCCGTTGCAGATCGGGCAGATTCCACCCCAATCCAGACGGTCTAGCGGTACCCCAGCCGTTTAAAATGCCCCCATGCGACACCTTTACTTTCTTCTACCGGGCACCAGCAAGCGCTACGCCTGTGGCGGGCTGTTTGCCGAACTCAAAACCCTCAAACTGGCCCAGAAGCTCTGTTCTGCGGAGGTCGTCACCTATGAACAGCGGGAGCCGGACACCCTCTTTTTGGACGACCTGCTGCAACGGCCTAATCTGGCCAGCGGTATTTTCGTGATCAGTTGGGGGTTCCATGTGCCCAAGTTGGCCCAGCGCCTGCGGGGGCAAAACCTGGTGTACCACGCCCACAGCAGTGGCTATGGCTTTTCCCTGCCGGGGGATGTGCCGATCCTCGCCGTTAGCCGCAATTCCCTGGGCTATTGGGGCCAACGCAGCGCCAATGCCCCCCTGTTCTACCTGCCCAACCACATTGATGAGGTCTTTACCAACCGCCAACTCCCCCGCGACATCGATGTGCTGGTGCAGGTGCGCAAGTCCTCAGACTATTTGCTGAATACCCTGGTGCCCGCCCTCAAGCCCCACGGCAAGGTCGTTTGTCTAGAGGGATTTGTGGATGACCTCAGCGAACGCTTCAACCGCAGTAAGGTCTACCTCTATGACTCCGCTGAACATTGGGCGCTGAGCCGCGTCAGTGAGGGCTTTGGCCTCCCCCCCATGGAAGCCATGGCTTGCGGTTGTCAGGTGTTTTCCAGCGTCAACGGGGCCTTGGCGGACTACCTCGATCCCGGGTTTAACTGCCAGAAAATCAGCGTCTATTCCACAGCCTATGACGTGGAGCGCATCCTCGCGGCCCTCACCACGTCTACCCCGAAAATTATGGCCCCAGCGGACTTGCAGCCCTACCGTGAAGCGGCTCTCTTGCCTCGCCTGGAGGTGATTCTGGCTGAACTCAATCACTTCTTCGACCACCGGGCCCAGCATTCGGGGGATGTGCCTGGGCTCACCCAACCGCGCCTCAGCCGGCTGTATCTGAAAAAGGTGATGGCCAAACTGCGCCGAAAACTGGGGCGATAGCCCGTCCTGGCGGTGGGCCGGGGAGAATGATCGGGAACCTCCCCGTTATAGTAATAAGGTCTCTTGCCTTGCCGCGATCTGGAGTGCCCGCCGTGCCCGTTGCCGTTGATACCCTGCTAACCCCAGACATTAATAAGCCCGCCCGCTACCTGGGCAACGAACTGGGGGCCGTCCATAAACCCTGGGAACAGGCGGCGGTGCGCTGGGTGCTGACTTACCCCGAAATCTACGAAGTTGGTGCTTCTAACCTAGGGCATATCATTCTCTACAGCATTCTCAATACCCAACCCCGGCAACTGTGCGACCGCGCCTACCTGCCCGCCGCTGATTTGGTCGATCAGCTCAAGGCCACGGGAACCCCTCTGTTTGCGGTGGAATCGCGGCGCAACCTAACGGATTTTGACATTCTGGGCTTTAGCCTCAGCTACGAACTAGGGGCGACGAATATTCTGGAAATGCTGACCCTGGCGGGGGTTCCCCTCACCTGGCAAGAGCGGGATGGTGCCGGGGCGTTCAACCCCGAAGATGGCTCTTGGCCGCTGATCTTTGCTGGGGGACAAACGGCCACCTCCAACCCCGAACCCTACGCGGATTTCTTTGATTTTGTGGCCCTGGGCGATGGCGAAGAACTGCTGCCGGAAATTGGCCTGGTGCTCGAAGAGGGCAAGGCGGCGGGCCTCAGCCGAGAGGAATTATTACTAGACTTGGCCCAGGTGCCCGGTGTCTATGTGCCCCGGTTCTACGACATGGCTGAGGATGGCTCGTTGCATCCTAATCGGCCCGATGTGCCGAAGCGGATTCTGCGCCGAGTGGCCACGCCGATCCCCGCCTACGCCATGGGCCTCGTGCCCTACGTGGAAACGGTGCATGATCGCCTGACCATCGAAATTCGGCGGGGCTGTACGCGGGGTTGCCGCTTCTGCCAGCCGGGGATGCTGACCCGTCCGGCGCGGGACGTGGAGCCGGAGGCGGTGATCGACGCCATTGAAACCGGGATGCGGAAGACGGGCTACAACGAGTTTTCCCTGCTGTCCCTCAGTTGTTCGGACTATCTAGCCCTGCCTGCGGTGGGGGTGGAGGTGAAAAATCGCCTCAAGGACGAGAACATTTCCCTCTCCCTACCCAGCCAGCGAGTGGATCGCTTTGACGAAAACATCGCCAACATCGTTGGCGGTACGCGGCTCACGGGGCTGACCTTTGCCCCGGAAGCAGGCACCCAGCGGATGCGCGACATTATCAATAAAGGGCTGACCAACGAAGAACTGCTCCAGGGCGTCAAAACCGCCCACGAACAGGGCTGGGACAAGGTGAAGCTCTACTTTATGATCGGCCTGCCTGGAGAAACCGACGCCGACGTAATTGGCATTGCCGAAACCGTGCGCTGGCTGCGGCAAACCTGCTACATCAAGGGTCGCAAGCCCCTGTCCTTTAATATCACCATCTCCAACTTCACCCCCAAGCCCCACACGCCTTTCCAGTGGCACACGGTGTCTACCGAAGAGTTCAAACGCAAGCAGAGCCTCCTGCGGGCGGAGTTCAACACCATGCGCTGGGCCAAGGTAAACTTCACCGATGTGCGCATTTCCGCCATGGAGGACTTTGTGGGCCGGGGCGACCGCTCTCTGTCTGCCGTGGTGCGCCGCGCCTGGGAACTGGGGGCCGGGATGGATTCTTGGTGGGAAAGCCTGGACAACGCCTTCAACGCCTGGGCCACCGCCATAGATGAAGCGGGCCTAACCTGGAAATATCGCCAAATTGCCCAGGGTGAATGGAATGTGATGACCACGGACGGCGACAGGCCCCACTCGAATCTCGACGCTGCCCTGCCCTGGGATCACCTGGATACCGGGATTGATAAGGAATGGCTGAAGCAGGATCTTCTACGCGCCCTAGAAGCCGCCACCGTGCCGGACTGCTCCTTTGAGGGCTGTTCCCACTGTGGGGTGTGTGGGCCAGACTTTGGCCATAACGTTGTCGTGCCGCCGCCGCCGATTCCCGCCTTTGTGGGCCACGGCAAACCCGACTCTGACCGGGTGCAGCGCCTACGAGTGACCCTCGGCAAACTGGGCACCATGGCGCTGATTGGCCATTTGGATTTGGTGCGGTTGTTTGACCGGGCCTTACGACGGGCCAGCCTGCCGATTTCCTTCACGGGCGGATTTCACCCCGGCCCCCGGCTTTCCCCTGCCAATGCCCTGCCCCTAGGGGCCACCAGCAGCGGCGAAGTGGTGGATTTTGAACTGAAAGCGCCCATGGATCCAACGGAATTTGTGCAGCGCCTTACCGAGGAACTGCCGCCAGACATTCCCCTCTATGGCGTCGAGGAAGTGCCCATCGACAGCCCCGCCGCCACGAAATTGTTGGAACGGGCCGAATACTACCTGCGGGTGAGTCTCGAAAACCCTACCCCGGCAGACCCTGCTTGGCAGGATTGGGTGAATCAGGTACTCAATCAGGCCGAAATTCTCTGGGAGAAGACCACCAAGTCCGGCAAGGTGCAGATGGTTGACCTACGGGAACAGCTCTACGCACTTGATTACATTGACCCGAACCGCGCTACCGATGACGGATCCCTAGCCCCAATGTCACACTTAAAAGTGACAGACCTAAAACTGGAACCCGGCGAGGCCCTGGTTCGGATGGTGGGTAGCTGCCGCAACGACGGGAACCTCCTGCGCCCTGCGCAAGTCGTCTGGATGCTAGAACAGGCCGCTGGGCAACCCTTACAGCTTCGCCACAAGCACCGTTCCCGCCTGTATCTTGCTGATTGATCACCGCCCTAGGGCAAGAGGCCATGATGATCGCTACTAGTCCGGTTGGTTTAGTGTCACCGTCCTCCTCGGTGGCTGGCTGGCTAGGGGCCAAATCGGCTCCCTGGAGCCTCGGTTTTGTCGGTGGTCTGGGTCTGGCCTTAGCCCTCGGCCTGGGGCCAGCCGCTCTAGCCAGTGGCTCGTGCGAGGTCAGCGGATCGGCGGTGCAGGGGGTGGTTCCCACCCTATCGCCCAGTTTGGCCCAGGATGTGTGCCACATGGTGACGATGCCCACCGCCACCCGATCCGAGGGCGAGAATTTCATGCAGCAGATTCAGCCCAACTCGCTGCGCACCGAGACCTCCGCCTCCGCCGAAACCATGACCCAGCCCAGCCTGTGGTGGACGCGGGACTCCCTGCCGATCCAACTGGGCCGCCGTCGTTTGGTGGATGCCTGGTTCTCCTACGCGATCCGGGATGCCGATGTGCGGGTGGTGGATGTGATGATTAACAGCCAGTTTTGGCGGGCGCTGAGTCTGCATCAGCGCTATGGGGTGCTGGCCCAGTTTGGCACCACGGCCCAAGACTTTGGCTACCATCTCCGGTTTTTCCAAGGCAATGGCTATTCGGCGCGGCTGATCGGCCTCTATGCCTGTGAACCTAGACCGAGCGCCGCCCCCGAGGCCCTGGCCCCCCACGGAGTTCAATGTCTAATTACCGTCGATCCGCCTCGAATTGCCGACCTTCAGCGGGCGATGCAAACCCCAGCCATTCCAACCGCCGCTAATCCCGATGGGACACCCCTGCGTCAGGCGGAGGCTAGTCCAGCCGTCTCCCCAAGCCCCCAGGGTTCCCGATCCTCCGACAGCCCTGAGGTCGCCACGCAGATCTCAGACCCCGACGAGGTGACAGGGCTAAGACGCTAGGATGGAGGCGGTTTCCCCAGGTCGCCATCCGTGACGCCCAGTTTCCCCGATCCACCCCTGTTCAGGGATTCCACCAACCACCGCCAGCGCTGGCTGGTGCAGGTGTGTCAGCATCGTTCCTGCCTGCGTCAACAGGGGGCGGCGGTGCTGGCCGCATTTCAGGCGCACCGCCCTACATGCTGGTCGCCGCCAGCGGGTGTATGGGGCAGCAGCAATTCTCAGTATGCCTAGGCTGGCGAATAAAATACCGCTCAGGCTGAGCCTGTCGAAGCCTTTTCACC
>JALQST010000238.1 GCA_023264315.1 Nodosilinea sp. BSH.14 | reverse complement strand
TCTTCTGCGAGACCAGCGCGGCTCCAGTGGTTCGTTAATTCGCTACGATGGCAGAGAAGCCAGCATCCTTACCATGACGCTATGCAGACCATGGCAGACCTACCGTTAAAAGAACGAGATCGTCAGGCAATTGAGGCCGCCGTGGCCCTGCTGCAAAGCCAATTTCCAGTCGAAAAAGTTATCCTCTATGGGTCTAAGGTCTCCGGCCAAGACACCGCCGAATCCGATATCGACTTGCTGGTGCTCACCCATCATCCGCTCCCTTGGCAAGAACGCAACGCCATCATCGATGCCCTCTTTGATATTGAGCTAGCCTACGATGTCGTCATCAGCACCCTAGTCGTCGCTCAAACCGACTGGCTGACGGGCTACTATACGCGGCTCCCCATCCATCACGAAATCGCGCAGCGGGGCGTCGCGGCCTAATGTCACTCCTCCCTCAATCCGATGATGTCATCCATTACCTACTGCAAAAAGCAGATCAGGCGCTAGAATCAGCCCGATCTGAGTTTCAGGCTCAACGGTTCGACTTTGCCATCAATCGGGCCTACTACGCCTGTTTCTATGCGGCAAGCGCGGTCATACTTCAGCGGGGCAAGCAATTCGTCACCGTTTTCACAATAGACCCGTTTAACACAGCCGTCGCCGATAGCCCTACGCGGAACGCTTCACCGCCCATCTAACCTGGTTGAGAGTTGGCTTTCATCACTCGTCGGGCCAGCTTGCTGTAGGTTTTTGCGGTTTCGTAGGGGATATCCAGATCAGCGGCGATGGCCTGGAGGGAATCGCCCAGTTCTCGGCGGGCCACAATGGTGGCCCAGGTTTCGGCGGAGGATTGGGCGCGATCTCCGCCAGTGCGTTTCTTTTGGTGGATAAAGTAAGCTGTCAGTTCGTCGATGCGATCGGCGAGGAGGGCTTGGGCCATGGGTACGGGTTGGGGGTGGTCGAGGTGCCAGCCCAGGCGGGTTTGACCTAGGCCAAAGGTGGTTTTGTGACCGGTGCCACAGTAGGGCGCATAGTGGCCCAGGGTATAGAACAACTGCCGAAATTCGGGGTCTTCCGCCGCTTTGCCCGCGAGGCCATAGGTGACGGCTCCGGTAAATCCTGTCACTGAGCCCCGCTTGCCCGCCGCAATTTTTTCGCTGATTAATTCATGGCGATGAAACACCACAGCATCATCCACCCAATCCAGGAATTGATCGGGATCCACGGGGCGGTTAGAAAACTCATTCCACCGTCGTAGATAGCTGTGAAACACATTGCGCGGCCAGGGGATCGGCAGGTGGTGGCCCCTGCGCCGAAAGCTGGTAGGGCTCACAAAGGTCAGGCTAAGGCTCTGTCCGGGCTCCACCGTGGCCAGGTTGGCATAGGTAGTGGGCGGCTGGGCATAGCTCACCCGCTGGATGGTCAGGGGAGCATTTTTGAGGGCCACCACCTCCGGCAATTGCCGGAGCCACTGGGCCAATCCTTTCACCACCGGCTTGGTCAGTCCGGCCACATACCACGCATAGGACTTACCCGCTTGCAGGCGCAGGCTGCGGCTCTGGGTGGAGAACTGGCCGCTCAGCCCCGATAGATTAAAGGCTTTGTCGGTTTCGCCATCGTGCAACTGGGCCGAGAGAGTTGGGTCAATGGCCTGAATCTGGCCTAGGAACCAGGCGTGTAGACCAATGGTGTATTGGGGATAGAGGTCATAGTCGTCATCCGCCACCAGGTCAAACCGGAGGCTGACCAGTTCGGTTTGGGCGGGCCACAGCGTTTTGGCACTGAGGTTGAGTTTAATCTCTTGAACGGATCTGGGCATGGGAAGACGGAAATTCTTCAGCCCAGTATATTTCAATCCCCGCCGGGGGAGGGTAAAACCATGCATCCGAAACCGAGCGTCATGGACTTTCACCTAGATACGTTGCTGAACCTTCCTCACGCAACGGTTGATCAATGTGACCAAGACCAGAACGGCATCATTCTCACATTAGGGCTCTTAAATGAGGCCGCTAACAGTCCCCATTGTGGGACGGCCAGTGACGAAGTAAACCAGCGTCGGTCGGTCATGATTCGAGATTTATCGGTGTTTGGCCAAGCGACTCACCTGAAGGTTCCGCGTCGTCAGGTTTACTGCCGTCCCGGTCAACAGTACTTTACAGAATGGCTTCCCGATATCGACCTCGGACGGCCGTATACGCGTCGATATGAGGCGGATGTTTACCACCCAGTCCAAGTCAGTACGATAGAGCAAGTCAGTCGTGCTGAGGGGTTGACCTACGACCGAGTGGAAGGTGTTTTTAAGCATCAAGATGCCTTAAAAAAAAAGCGGACTGGGCTGAGGTCAATTGCTGAAAAAGGGTTTCAATAGCAAAGCGATTTAGATGGATAAGGATCGACAGGTATTTCGGTGATAGCGTATAAAAGCTGGAGAGGGAGTTTTTCAGTCTTTAAAATATTGGCCATCCTTAATCTTTACTTATTTACTTCTTAATGTGCTTAATCACTGTGTCCGGTATGGTTAATTCTATGTCCTTCATAAATATCAGTCACCGCAATGGATCAGAATTCCCGTAACCTGAAATGCCTTTTGATGTCAGCCTTGAGGTTCATGCAGCCGATTAACCCTAAAGCATTGTTCATCTTGGCGTTGGTTGGTCTTCCCTTTGGGATCGGAGTACCTAGGGTGAGCGCAGAGAACGCCCCTATGAGGGGAGAAGTCGTGTTTACCCTAACGGGTTTGGCCGGAGCAGAGATGCTGGCTGTCTCGAACGATGGCCAGCACGCCCTGGTCGTTGGCGGAGATACCGTTACGCTCGTGTCCATTGAGGAGGATACACTGACGGTCAAAGGCACCTGGGTTTTAACGGAGGCGTTTCTACCCACAGGTTCCACGGCGGCTGAACTAACGGGGGTCGCCATTAGCCCAGACGGTGATTTTGCCCTTGTCGGGGTGAGAGATGTCGATGAGGCCAATTCTGCGACGTTTTCTGAGGTTCCAGGGAAGGTTGTAGCGCTCGCCCTACCAACCCTTGCCCCCCTTGGCCAAGTCACCGTAGGTCGTGGCCCAGACTCCGTAGCCATTGCTCCGAATGGACAATTTGCCGTCGTCGCCAATGAAGACGAAGAAAACGAGGAAGACCTACTAAATCCTGAGAATCGTCCTGGTACGATTTCGATGATTGACCTTCGCCATGGTGCCCATCGGATGAGTCAGGTAGAGATACCGATTCCGGCTGAGAACATCCCTTTCTTTCCCCATGATCCACAGCCTGAGACCGTTCGGGTTGCAGAAGATAGTTCTTTCGTCGTAGCGACCCTTCAAGAGAACAATGCGGTGGCTCGTATTGACATTCCATCGCCACTGCCTCGCACCCTAACGCCCGACCTGTTTGCCGTGCAAACGTTTGATCTGGGCCTTCGGACAGGGTTGGGACTCACCCAAGATAGAGTAGGCACAGGGAACTGTCGTTCTAGTCTCTATGACCTGTCCCTAAGGCAAGAATTTACCTCGGCCCGTGAGCCAGATGGTATTGCGATCACTCCAGATGGGCGTTTCTTTGTCACTGCCGACGAGGATAACCTGACTAGCGTGAACAGCCAGTCTTATGAAGGCGTGGAGATCAGTCCCCATGGATCTCGAAGCATCAGTGTCTTTGATGCCAATACCGGAGAGTTACTGGGTGATAGTGGTAATTCCATTGAGGACAGCATCCTCGCACTAGGCTTACCCCAACGATGCAATAGTAAAGGCCCAGAGCCAGAGGTTGTTGCGGTGGGTGTCATCGGTGGCCGCACCCTTGCGTTTGTCGCCATTGAGCGTTCAGATGCGATGACCATCCATGACATCTCTGATCCGACCAACATTCAATTACTCGATACCGTTATCCTGAATCCTGAGGTGGTCGGAATGGATCAAGCCGCTGGATTTGAGCCAGAAGGAATTGAATTTATCCCTGCAACTAACCAAGTGGTTGTATCTAGTCCAGAAGGCGGCGCGATGAGCTTAATTCAGATAAAGACCCCTTAGCGACCATCAACCTGCGGGATATCGAAGATAGCAACTACTAACTGACGCTCCACTCATGTTAGCCCTTGGTCATTGGCCAGGGGCTTTACTTTGGCGAGGAAAGGCTTGCTGTAGACATCCCTGGACTGGATGGATGACAACCCCGATGTGACCCAGATGCAGGACGCCGCCTAGATCCGAGCCATACACCAGATTTGACAATATCTCGGAATACCTCAAGACCAAGGGCTACAACCTGGAGCACAATTTCGGGCACGGAAAGCAGCATCTCTCTTCGTTACGGGCGACGCTGAACATCTTGTCCCTGCTATTCCACACGGGGCTGGAACTGCTCGACCAGAAGTACACGCTGCTGCGCTCTCACTTGCCCACCCGCAAGACCTTCTTCGATGATCTGCGGGCGTTAACCCGGTACCTGTATTTCGACAGTTGGGATCATCTGCTGACCTTCATGCTGGAAGGGCTAGAGCTAGAAATCCCGCCAAATACTAGCTGAATTGCCATATTGAGAATGGCTGCGTTGCGGCACGCCATGTTGCCTAAGCCGAGGAAGCCAAGGCTAGCAGCAAGCGACTCAGGGAGGCGGGTAAGGTCATCAGCAACGATGGAGAATCGAGAACCGGAAAGTCGAGTGCCTGTGAGGCGTACTTTTACACCACGGGGAAAAAGCCGATTATCCCGGTGGTAGCCGCCTAAACCCTAGGGCTGACAGTACCTTCAAGGATCCGAATATTTAGTTTTGTAATGGGTATTTTGTCGCTCTGTTGGGTACCCTGGAGGGAGTTCATCTTTCTCGTCTGAGTGGCGGCTGAGTTGACAATCGTCCTCGGCGATAGGATTGAGTCGTTCCCCTGGGTTGTTGTCACCGTAAATCAATGAAGAGCGGCATCTCCGTGGCTGAATCGGTGATGTGGCTGGGTAACGGCGTCCTGGGTTGCGTCCTTCTCTGAAGTAAAAGTCTTGTTCATGGCCATGCCGGAAAAACTCAATACTGCTGCGGTGCCCCAGGTGGGGATGTTGACAACGCTACGCAATCGTCGGGCGATGATTGCTTCTGTGGAGCCCTTCGGGGCTGGCGATGAGGGGCAGGTTCACTTGGTGCGGCTAGAGTACGTGGATTCCGATGGCCCATCGGAAGACAGTTTGATTTGGGAGCGAGAAGTTCACAAGACCCTCCTAGAACCCACGGCTCTACCACCGCTTGAGACCTCAGACCCGATGCCCCCGGCGGAGTATGATGCCCTGCTGCGGGCCACTCGGTGGACGGCGTTGTCTCCCTTCCTGAGCTTTGATCGCACGGATAGTCAGGCCCAGCCCCCGATAGCGTCGCCGTTCTTTGGG
>JALQST010000237.1 GCA_023264315.1 Nodosilinea sp. BSH.14 | reverse complement strand
ACGGCATTTTGTTTAACCATGAATCTCCCCGCCGTGGGGAAACCTTTGTCACCCGCAAAATTACCCGCGCTGTAGCTCGGATTGTGGCGGGGCAGCAGAAAAAGCTGTACCTCGGCAACCTGGATGCCAAGCGAGACTGGGGCTACGCCAAGGACTACGTGCGGGCCATGTGGCTGATGCTTCAGCAAGACCAGCCCGACGATTACGTGGTGGCCACCAACGAAACCCACTCTATCCGCGAGTTCCTCGACCTCGCCTTTGGCCACGTCAACCTGGACTGGAACGACTACGTGGAGTTTGACCCTCGCTACCTGCGCCCCGCCGAAGTGGATCTGCTCATCGGGAACCCTGCTAAGGCCAAGGCCAAGCTCGGCTGGGAACCCAGCGTTACCTTCGAGCAGTTAGTGCAACTGATGGTCGAGGCCGATCTCGCTGCCGTGGGCATTCACCCAGGCCACAGCGACGACATCGCCACCATTCGCCAAGACCGTCTACACCTGATCTCCTAGGCGATGGGAGCAGGATCCGTTGGCTGCCACGACTTTCTCGAGGGGGAACACGCTTTTCGCTGGGGCTTTCCCTTAGTATGGAGTTGTCCCACGCACCGGGGGATGGAGTTGGTTCAGCCAACGGTCTGGCTCCGCTCCCTGTGGTGGATCCCGTTGGTTCACGATGATTGGTTGACGATTGGTTGTCGATTTTAAAACTGCGCTCTATGGCTGACGAAAAGACCCCCAAAGCGGCTCCCGCTGCCGATACTAAGCCCGCCGCCAAGGCGGCTAAAAAGGAAAAGCCTCCGGCCCTAGAGGATAAGCCTTTCCCCGAGTTCATCCAGCAGCACTTTTTACCCACCCTAGAAACCGCCCTGAAAGACAAGGGCATGGGGGATATTAAGCTCAGTTTTGCCCAGCAGCCCCTCACGGTATTTGGGGTTTCCGATGGCGAGGCCTACTGGCAAGTGAAGGGCCAGTGGTTGGGGGATAGCCGCCAGTTCACCATTGCCTTCACCAAGGACAGCATCGGCAGTCCTAAGCTGTTTGCCCTGGCCGATGGCGGCAGCGAACCCAGCACCATCGAACAATTCATGGGCGACGAGCGCAAAATTACTCTGGATCTGATGGTGCTCTACACCCTGCAACGGCTGAACGGCCAAAAGTGGCTGGTGCGAAATTAGTCGGTCGGGGATGCGTGGCTGATCGCAACCAAACCGCCTACGCCCAGCCCGGGCTGGTGCGCTATTATGCCCAACTCCAACGGCTCCAGCCTGCTGAACAGGGCATTTGGGCCAAGCTTCAGGATCGTCGGCCCACGATGGCGATGCTGGATTTGGGCATTGGCGGCGGGCGTACCACCCAGCATTTTTGGCCCCAGGTGAGGCAGTACGTCGGCATCGACTACTCCGCAGACATGATCGCCGCCTGCCGTTCCCGGTTTGGGGCCGATGGGCCAACCCTAGCGGTGATGGACGCCAGGGATTTGTCAGCCTTTGCGGATGATTCCTTCGATCTGATTTGGTTCAGCTACAACGGCCTCGATTACGTGTCCCACGCTGACCGTCTGCAAATTTTGCGGGAGGTGCATCGAGTGGGCAAGCCGGGGGCCTATTTTGTGTTTTCCAGCCACAACCTCCAGGCCATGGCGCGGCTGTTTGACTATCGCCAGCACCTCAGCCTAAACCCGATCACAACCTACGTGGATGTGGCGATGTGGGGCCTATTGCGCTGGTTTAACCGGGGCTTGAGCATCGCTGATTTAGCCCAGGCCGATCACCGGATTCTGCGGGATGAGTCCCACAATTTTGGCCTCGAAACCTACTACATTCGCCCCGCTGCCCAACTGGAACAACTGGCCTTCGGTTTCTGCGATGTGGAGGTTTACCCCTGGACGCAAACCCAGCCCGTTGCCGCCAGTGACGATCCAGCGTTGGCCGAGGCCCTATGGCTGTACTACGGCTGCACCCTTGCCAAGGGCCATACCTTGAGCGAATCCGTTTTGAAGGAGTGACCCCTGGAGGCCCAACCCTCACGGGCAGAAAATGGGCCAAGGCCAGAGAGGGGCAGGGAGAATAAGGGCGAGCCTCGATAGGGCGATAATTTGTTCTGGAACGATATTCTGTAATGATGTAATCCTGGCGATTCAGGTTTTGCGATGACGGCTCCCATTCCCGAACTTTCGGCACAGTACGACCCTACCCAAACGGAAACCAAGTGGCAAACCCGCTGGGAGGAGGCCCAAGTGTTCCAGGCCGACCCGGATCATCCCGGGGAGCCGTTTTGCGTGGTGATTCCGCCGCCGAACGTGACGGGCAGTTTGCACATGGGTCACGCCTTCGAGAACGCCCTGATCGACACCATTGTGCGCTACCAGCGGATGGCCGGACGCAATACCCTGTGGCTACCGGGGACGGATCACGCCAGCATCGCCGTGGCCACGATATTGGATCGGCAGCTTCAGGCCGAGGGCAAAACCAAGGAAGACCTGGGGCGCGACGACTACCTCAACCGCGCCTGGGAATGGAAGGCGGAATCCGGCGGCACTATCGTCAACCAATTGCGAAAGCTGGGCGTTTCGGTGGATTGGAGCCGGGAGCGCTTCACCATGGATGAGGGCCTATCCCATGCGGTGCTGACAGCCTTTACCCAGCTTTATGATGAAGGGCTGATTTACCGGGGCAACTATATGGTGAACTGGTGCCCCGCCAGCCAGTCCGCCGTGTCAGATTTGGAAGTTGAGCAGAAGGAAATCGATGGCCATCTTTGGCATTTTCGCTACCCCTTCACCGACGACTCGGGCTATCTAGAAGTGGCGACCACCCGCCCCGAAACTATGCTGGGCGATACAGCGGTGGCGGTGAACCCCAAGGACGAGCGCTACCAGCACCTGATCGGCAAAACCCTGCGCCTGCCGATTATTGGCACGGAAATTCCCGTCATTGGCGACGAGTATGTCGATGCGGCCTTTGGCACGGGCTGCGTGAAAGTCACCCCCGCCCACGACCCCAACGACTTTGCGATGGGTCAGCGCCACAACCTGCCGATGATCACCGTCATGAACAAAGACGGCACCATGAACGAAATGGCGCGGGACTTTGAGGGCATGGATCGCTTCGAGGCCCGCCAGGCCGTGGTGCAGCGGTTGGACAATGAGGGCTTCCTCGTCCGCGTGGAGGACTACCGCCACACGGTGCCCTACAGCGACCGGGGCAAGGTGCCCGTGGAGCCGCTGCTGTCTACCCAGTGGTTTGTGAAAATTCGGCCCCTGGCAGACAAGGCCCTGGATTACCTGGACAACCACCAAGACCCCCGCTTTGTGCCCGAACGCTGGACGAAGGTCTACCGCGACTGGCTGGTGAACCTGAAGGACTGGTGCATTTCGCGGCAATTGTGGTGGGGGCATCAAATCCCGGCCTGGTATGCCGTCAGCGAAACCAACTGGGAAATCACCGATCACACGCCCTTTGTGGTTGCCGCTACCGAGGAAGAGGCTAGGGCGAAGGCCGAGGCTGAGTTTGGCGACCGGGTGGAGCTGCGGCGTGACCCCGATGTGCTGGATACCTGGTTTTCCTCCGGTCTGTGGCCTTTTTCGACCATGGGCTGGCCCGATGAATCCGCCCAGGATTTCCAAACCTACTACCCCACCACCACCCTCGTCACCGGGTTCGACATCATCTTTTTCTGGGTGGCGCGGATGACCCTGATGGCGGGGCACTTCACCAACAAAATGCCCTTCGAGACCGTCTACATCCACGGTCTGGTGCGGGACGAAAACAACAAGAAAATGTCGAAATCCGCCAACAACGGCATTGACCCCCTGGTGCTGATCAACAAGTACGGCACCGACGCCCTGCGCTACACCCTGATCCGCGAAGTCACCGGGGCAGGGCAGGACATTCGTCTGGAATACAACCGCAAAACCGATGAGTCGGTTTCGGTGGAAGCCAGCCGCAACTTCACCAACAAACTGTGGAACGCCTCTCGGTTTGTGATGATGAACCTGGGCGGCCAATCTCCCGCCGACCTGGGCACACCGGACTTGGACAATCTGGAACTGGCCGACCGCTGGATTCTCTCCCGCTATCACCGCGTGGTGCAAAGCGTGCGCGGACATTTGGACGCCTACGGCATGGGCGAAGCCTCCAAGGAACTCTATGAGTTCATCTGGGGCGACTTCTGCGACTGGTACATCGAGCTGGTCAAACCCCGCTTCCAAGCCGAGGGCAGCAGCCAGCGCACCGCCCAGCAAACCCTCGCCTTTGTGCTAGACGGCATCCTCAAACTGCTGCACCCCTTCATGCCCCACATCACCGAGGAAGTGTGGCACACCCTCACCCAAACCGAGGGCGACTTTTTGGCGGTGCAGCCCTACCCCGCCGCCGACTCTAGCCTGATCGACGACCCCCTAGAGCAGCCGTTCACCCTGCTGTTCAACACTGTTCGCACCGTCCGTAACCTGCGGGCCGAGGCAGGTATCAAACCGGGCTTGCGGATCGAAACTATCCTAGAAACCGCCAACCCCGAAGAACGGCACATCCTGCAAGCCACCGCCAACTACATCAAGGACCTTGGCAAAATCGAGAAACTGGTGATTGCGGGTTCTGCCCTTGCCGCTAGTCCCGCCGATAGCGTTGCGGAGAGTCCTGCGACTGAATCCGGGAAATTGACCGAAGCTCCCTCCACCGTTGCGATCCCCATTTCAGAGTCAGCCCCTCCAGCCACCCCCAACGGGACAACGACGCCCACGCCGTCCCAAGTGGCCGGGGAATTCAAGGAATTCTGGGACACCATCCTGCCCCTGCTGGAAGACCCCCTCAACACCGCCAACACCGCCATCGCCAACCTCCGCCGCCCCGGACGCAGTTTGCTGTGGCTGTTGGGTGTGGTGGTTGTGCTCAAACTCGCCACCAGCGTCATCAGCGCCATTGACAGCACGCCCATTATTGGTCGCCTGTTGGAGCTCATCGGCATTTGGGTCACGGGGGTCTTTATCGCCCAGAACCTGCTGACCGCCGAGGATCGCCAGCGCACCGTCCAAACCATCAACCAATGGCGGCTCAGCGTCTTTGGGGTGGATCGACTCCCAGTTCAGGCCACCGTTGCCCCCGAACGGATCGCCCTTGACGTTGTTGCCGCTGAAGCCCCAGAGCCAGCAGACACCCCAGACGTCTTGGCATTCGCCCCCTCGGCGGTGGTGGCCCCTGCCCCTGATCCCCTCCCCTCGGAACCGGCTGAACCCCGCAAGCTGTTCGCTGGGGTGACGGGCACCGTCCAAGTCCTGATTCCCCTCACCGGAATCGTGGACGTAGATGCCCTCCGCGCCAAGGTGGAGAAGGATTTGGGCAAAGTGGAAGCCGACATCCAGTCCCTCTCCGGGCGGCTGAGCAATTCTGGCTTT
>JALQST010000236.1 GCA_023264315.1 Nodosilinea sp. BSH.14 | reverse complement strand
CAACTGCGATCCCCGAAGCTGGGGAGTGAGGTAGTCGGCGGTGGGGTCGTACTGAAAGTATTCCTGAATGCCGAGGCTGGCATAGAGGCGGGGTTTTTCCTCCTCGTCCTGGCGTTTGGTGCTGCGGGAGGTAATTTCTAGGACAAAATTCGGCAGTTTTCCGCCCTCCTGCCAAGCTTTGTAGCTGCGTCGCTTGCGACGACTGACGCCAAAAATCACAAACACGTCCGGCGAAATGGAAGCTTTGGGGTTGCCCTCTTCGTAGTACACAAATAGGTTGCCCGACACATAGACATTGGAGCGACCTCTAAAGTACAGTTGCAGCACCTCAACGCAGTACAGCAGATAGTCGCGGGTGGCATCACTTTCGGTCATCGGTTGTCCATCCGTGTCGGGATAGATGATCGGTGCGGCGAGTCCGGTGGTCTCGGCCATAGGACGACCTCCTCAGCGGGTTAGCGTCGTGTTTATTATGCCATTGCTGCCGTCGTGGCTCCTGCTACATCGAAAACCCCTCGCCCAAATTTGGACGAGGGGCGTTGTACTCTATGGCGACTCGCGACATCCGAGCCAGCGCTGCCGAGGGGATCTATCTAGACCGTGGCCAGCAGCTTATCGAGGTTTTTGGCGGTTTCAAAGAAGTAGGCGGCGTTTTCTTCGGGGGTGCCGGGAAGAATGCCGTGGCCCAGGTTGAGGATGTGGCCGCGATTTCCAGCTTTTTTGACGGTGTCGAGAATGCGCTCGCGGATGAGGTCTTTGGAACCAAACAGGATGGCGGGATCTACATTGCCCTGAACCGCAATGTTGGGGCCAAGGCGGCGGCGGGCTTCGGCCATGTCCACCGTCCAATCCACACTGACGATGTCCACACCGGATGCGCCCATCATGTCAAAAATTCCGGCGCTGCCGCTGATGTAGAGAATCAGGGGGGTGTCGGGGTGGGTTTGCTTCACCTGCTGCACCACCCGCTGCTGGTAGGGCAGGGCAAAGGTACGGTAGTCCATGGGGCTGAGCTGTCCGGCCCAGGAATCAAAAAGCTGCACCACCTGGGCACCGCAGTCGATCTGGTAGCGCACATAGTTAGCGATATTGTCCGCCAGCTTACCCAGCAGGGTGTGGAGCATGGCGGGTTCGCTGAAGGCCATGCCTTTGATGTTGGTGTAGCTCTTGGAGGTTTTGCCCTCCACGGCGTAGGCGGCGAGCGTCCAGGGGGAACCCACAAAGCCCAGCACGGCAGCGTCGTTGCCCACTTCCTGGCGCAGGGTTTGCAGAATGGTGCGGATGTAGGGCAGGGCGGTTTCGGGATCGAGCTCATGCACCGCGTCAATTTGGGCCTGGGTGCGGATGGGCGGATCGATGATCGGGCCTTTGCTCTCGATGATGTCGAAGGGAATGCCCATCCCCGGCAGCGGGGTGAGGATATCCGAGAACATAATCACGCCATCGGGACGAAAGGCACGCCAGGGCTGAAGGGAAATTTCAATGGCCAGGTCGGCATTTTCCGACCGCTCCCGGAAGGAAGGATACTTGTCGCGCAGGTCGCGGTACACCTTCATATAGCGCCCCGCCTGACGCATCATCCATACAGGAGGACGATCCAGGGCTTCGTGGCGGGCGGCACGGAGAAGGTATGGAACCGGATTCGCTGCGGTCATTGAAAAATCACCAATTTACAAGAGCGGTTTACAAGGGCGGTTTACAAAGGCGGTTTTAAACGCACAGGCTAGCTTATCACCCTGCGCGGCTCCATTGCCTATGGAGGGCGGGTTTCGGCGATCTTGGTTGTTACATTTATACATATTTCTTATCCCTGACCATGGAAGACTGGCTCGGTGGGCAGCCCCTCCGGCTAGGGCACCGAGGTTGGGCCAGCAGCGCTGATTTTGCGTTAGAAGAGAGAGGAGGTATCCGAGTTTTTCCCATGACAGACGCTCCCCGACACATTTGCATCCTCGGCGGTGGCTTTGGTGGCCTGTATACGGCACTGCGGCTGAGCCAACTGCCCTGGGAGGATCAGCCCCCCACCATTACCCTGGTGGATCATCGGGATCGGTTTCTGTTTTTGCCGCTGCTGTATGAACTGGTGACGGGGGAGCTGGAAACCTGGGAGGTGGCTCCCCCCTACGAAGACCTGCTGGCGGGGACGCAAATTCGCTTTCGGCAGGCAGAGGTGACGGGGATTGACCTCGACCAAAAGCAGGTCAGCCTCAGCCACGGATCGCCCCTAAACTACGACTACCTCGTCCTCGCCCTGGGGGGTACCACGCCCATGGACATGGCTCCCGGGGTGGCGGATCACGCCCTCGCCTTTCGCACCTTGCAGGATGCCTACCAACTCAAAGAACGGCTGCGGATTTTGCAAGCTTCCCAGGCCGAGAAAATTCGGGTAGCCGTGGTGGGCGGCGGCTATAGCGGCGTGGAAGTGGCCTGCAAAGTGGCGGAACACCTGGGCGAGCGGGGGCGGGTGCGCCTGGTGGAACGCACGGATACCCTTCTCCGCACCTCGCCAGAGCACAACCGTCAAGCGGCCCAAAGGGTGCTGGCTGACCTGGGCGTGTGGGTCGATTTAGAAACCGCCGTGGAGAACGTCACCGCCGACACCATCAGCCTCACCTACCGAGACCAGACGGACATTCTGCCCGTGGATGTGGTGCTGTGGACGGTGGGCACCCGCGTCAACGAGATCGTCGCCAATCTGCCCCTGAAGCACAACGAACGGCGGCAGGTGGTCGTTCAGCCCACCCTAGAGGTGGTGGATCACCCCAGTATCTATGCCCTGGGAGATTTAGCTGACTGCCGCGATGCCGAAGGTCAGCAGATGCCCACCACCGCCCAAGTGGCCATTCAGCAGGCCGACTTCGTGGGCTGGAATATCTGGGCGAGGATGACGGATCGGCCCCCGCTGCCCTTCCGCTATCGCCACCTCGGGGAAATGATTACCCTCGGCACCCACCGCGCCACCCTCACGGGGCTAGGCATTGAACTGGAGGGCGAACTGGCGCACGTGGCTCGCCGGTTGGCCTACCTCTACCGGATGCCCACCCTCTCACACCAAATCCGGGTCGGAGTGAACTGGATGACCCAACCCCTGCGGGATGTGCTGTCGTCAATTTCGTGACCGCCCTACCGCGACCGCCCCTATCTTGGCCGTCCCTACCGTGACCGTCCTCCAGCCATGACCTACACCCCCCTACCCCAAGTCATTTTCCTCGATGCCGTTGGCACCCTATTTGGGGTGGCGGGCAGCGTCGGGGATATCTATGCCGAGATTGCCCAGCGCCACGGCGTCACCGCTGATCCCAAAGCCGTCAACCAAGCCTTTTTCCGCACCTTCAGCGCCGCTCCCACCATGGCCTTCCCCGGTTGTGCCCCGGCCACCATTCCCCAGTGGGAATATCACTGGTGGCGGGTGCTGGCCCAGCAAACCTTCAGCAGCGCCGGGGTGATTGACCAATTCGTCGATTTTGACAGCTTCTTTGCCGACCTCTACGCCCACTTTGCCACCGCCGCTCCTTGGAAGGTCTACGCTGATGTGCCCGTAGCTCTACAGCGCTGGCAGCGGCGCGGCATCGAGCTCGGGGTCATTTCCAACTTTGACTCCCGCCTCTACAAAGTCTTGGAAGCCCTGCACCTAGCCGATTTTTTTCAGTCCGTCACCCTGTCCTCCGAGGCCGGAGCCGCCAAGCCCGATCCACTGATTTTTCACACCGCCCTGAAAAAACACCGCTGCGATCCATCCCAAGCGTGGCACCTCGGCGATAGCGAAGCGGAGGACTTCCACGGAGCCAAAGGGGCGGGCCTGTGGGGCGTGTGGCTGAGTCGGCCCTAGGCCGTTGTTCAGGGATCATCCGCTGCTTCGACGGCAGCCAGGGCGGTATCCAAGCGATCCGCCAGGGTCAAAAATGCCTCCCCCCAGCCGCTGCTCAAGCTGACCTCCTGCATCGGACCAGTGGGGGCAAATAGAAACGCTATGGATAGATGCCTGGGCGACACCCCCGACCGCAGGGCCACCAGAATTCCCTCTAGCTCTTGGATTGCGTCGGCGCGATCCAGCCAAGACGACCAGGAAAAGTCGTTGTCAGGATCGGCCACTCGCGCCATCGCCTCTTCAAGAACGGCGATTAATTGATTCATGGGTGGTTGAACTGTCGGCATTCTCATCCCCCCAAAACAATCCACCATCCCCCATTATTCCAGCCCTAGCCGTCCTGGCTCAGGTGGCTGAGGATCTTGAGGTCAGCCAGGAGTTCTCGCTGAAGCTGTCGAAGTTGTCGGATGTTGGCCTGGGTGTGGGCTAGGGTTTGGCCGCAGGGCTGGGCAAGATGGGCCTGCCCTAACTGCACGAGGGCCGGGTAGCCCGTTTGGATCGCTTGGAAATGGGGATGGTGGCCATAGCGCCGTTGTCCGGGGCCACTGATCCACAGTTCTAGGCGAGGGGAGGGGCTGGAGCACAGGGCCGGACGCCGGGATGGGGCATTCTCCTGGTGGAGGCCGGTGAGGGCCTTCACCCAAGCCACAATTTCCAGGGGCGCAAAGATCAGGGGCCAGTCCTCACGGTGGAGGGGATGCTGTCGTCGCCAGAGAGGAGCGGTTGTCCAAGCGGCCATCCAGTCGAGCCAATCTGGGGCGGGCATGGGGCGGGCGATACTATAGCCCTGGGCCAGTTCGCAGCCGAGCTGAAGGAGGAGTTTGCCGTGGGCCAGGGTTTCCACGCCCTCGGCCACCACCTGCCGCCGAAACACCTGCGCCAGATCAATCACGCCCTCAATGATGGCTAGGTCTTGGGGGTCTACCAGCATATTGCACACAGAGCTTTGGTCAATTTTGACCTGGGCGGCAGGGAGGTGCTTGAGATGGGTGAGGGAGGAGGATCCGGTGCCAAAGTCATCCAGGGCCACCTGCACCCCCATGGCCTGACAGGCGTCAATTACCTCGGCCATGCGATCCCAATCCTCCAGGGCGTGGGTTTGGGGTTCCAACACGTCAATTTCAAGGTGTTGGGCCAGGGTATCGGGGTAGGTGGCTAGCAGCGCCTTTAACCAGACCACAAAGTCCGGTTGTTGCAGATGGTGGGCATCCAGATTCACGCTCATGGTCAATGACAGACCGGCCCCGTGCCATTGGACCAACTGGGCCAGGGCGGTAGCCATCACCCATTCCCCCACATCCGTGGCCATGGGATGGTCGGCCAGGGCAGGCAAAAACTGCGCTGGCAGCAGCAGCCCCCGGTCGGGGTGTTGCCACCGAATTAGCGCTTCCGCCCCCAGCACTTGGCCGGTACCCATGTTCACCTTGGGCTGGTAGTACAGTTCAAACTGCTCCTGGGCCAGGGCTTGCCGCAGTTGGTCTAGGCTGGCGGGGCCGGGGTGGGGGCAGCGATCACCCTTGGCGTCAAACAGGCGGTAGCCATTTTTGC
>JALQST010000235.1 GCA_023264315.1 Nodosilinea sp. BSH.14 | reverse complement strand
GACCCTCGACCCGCAGGTTTCGGCCCTCTTGTCTTAACGTTTTAGAACCACAGGCGACCCAAAACACTCACCCAACCCTCATTGGCGGGCCAAACGGGCCTCGGATCGATGGTTTGGCCGATGCACTGTTCCCCCTCGACGCCTTTAAAATAGCCCTTAGCCGAAATAGTCCTTCGCCGACAATGGCTTTGCTTCCCATGGGATGAAACGATGCAGATGAGTCAGTTAACAACGCCAAGGGTTAGGTCGTGGATGCGGGGACTGGCCATCGCCGTGATGGGGGCAGGTCTCTTCGGCTGTGGCCCCGTTGCCATGCTCATCGCCCGTCCGCCCGTCGATGTCGCGAATTTGCCCCCCTGCGTGGATGACCGCTGTTATTGCGGCGATTTTCTCTCCCAGGCCCAGGCCCAGGTGGTATTGGAAGCGTTGCCCAGAGATCCCCATGGGTTGGATGGCGATGGCAATGGACGGGCCTGTGAGACGCTACCCGCCACCCCACCGCCCATGGATCCCCCCGTTCCTGCGTCGAATAATCCGCATTTGGTGCTGGGCAACCCCAGCCATGCTGGCACCACTAACCCCAACAACTATCTGCTAGAGCGGCCCCAGTACGTGATTGCCTACAGCCGCGATCGCAAAATTCTGAACTGGGCCAGTTGGCAGGTGGAGGCTCGCTGGCTGGGCCAAGTCAGCCGTCAGGACAACTTTCGGCCCGATGGAGCCTTGCCCCAGGGATTTTACCAAGTCGCCCCCACGGACTATCGCGGCAGCGGCTACGACCGGGGCCACATCGTGCCATCGGGGGATCGCACCAACCGCGTCCAGGACAACAGCGCCACCTTTTTGATGACCAACATCGTGCCCCAAACCCCTGAAAATAACCGAGGCCCGTGGCGCGAACTGGAGGAATATGGCCGGGATCGGGTTTACCAGTACGACGATCAGCTTCACGTTTTCGCTGGAGCCTACGGCCAAATCGACACCTTAGGGAGTCGTCAGATTGTCATCCCCTCGCGGCTGTGGAAAATCATCATCGTGTACGACCGGCTACCGGAGGGGGGCCGAGGGCTTGGCCCCAACAGCCAGGTAATTGCTGTAGACATGCCCAACCGCAACGATCTCGATGCCGACTGGCAGCGCTACCGCACCACCATCCACCGCATCGAACTCGCCACCGGCCACCGGTTTCTAGCCCAGCTCCCCGCCGATCTCCAAGCCCTGCTGAAGGAAGCACCGGCCCCCTAAGTCAGGAACTGCCTCGCCGCCGCTGGTCAGCCGTATCCTGGCCAGCGGCGGCGGCAGGTTTGACCTCCTGCTTTCTTACAGAACCCTTATAATTAGAACAACCGTTGCTCCGTTGGGGTTCCGAGGGAGTAGCATAGTCAGCATCGCCCCTGGGCTAATTCTCGCCTAAGACGCTGTCTAGCCCGATTCTGCACCCTCCCAACGGCGGCAAACCCAAGATAGCCCTAGGGCCAATCTTTCGTCATCCCGGCGGTTTTGGGAGGATCAGGGGACATCCATGGCCTCAACGAAAACCTGCAATCGAAGTCATCACGGTTGGGATCAAGGCGCTATCCATCAAATTTCTTAAAACGTTCGATTATTCTGAATTTCCTATGCCGAAATACCATGGCCCCAAGCGCCTTTCCATCTTTGTGGATGGCAACAACATGTTCTACGCCCAGCAAAAAAACGGCTGGTTTTTTGATCCTAAACGGGTTTTAGAATATTTTCTCAGTGTGGATGGTGGAGCAACGCTGGTTAATGCTTTTTGGTATACGGGCCTCAAGGATCCCCAGGATCAGAGAGGTTTTCGAGACGCCCTGATTAGTCTAGGCTATACGGTTCGCACCAAAATTCTCAAGGAATACTACGACGATACCTCCGGGCGCTACTCCCAAAAAGCCAACCTCGACATCGAAATTGCCATTGACATGTTCAATACGGTCGATCAATACGATGAAGTGGTTCTTTTCAGCGGCGATGGAGATTTTGAACGCGCCATTGAGCTGCTACGTTCCAAAAGTACCCACATTACCGTGGTATCCACCGAAGGCATGATTGCCCGTGAATTGCGCAACGCCACCGACCGCTACATCGACCTCAATGACGTGCGTAAATTCATCGAAAAAGACTACTGACTGACCACGCCCCCGCCGGATCTCAGCCCCGTTCCACCGAGTGTCCCACGCCCTACCCCACCCAAACTGGCCCTGAAGCGGCCTCCAGACCTCAGGTACTACCCCGAGTAAGCGCCACCCCAGGGGCTAAGGGTACGTGGGGGCTCAACCCAGGTATGCAGGACTTGCCCCTTCAGGGTTTGCCCCAGCCAGGGGGTATTGGCGGAGAGGGATTCTAGGCTATCGGGCGTTACCGTCCAGGGTTGGGCCGGGGCAAACAGCATCATTTCGGCGGGCTGCTGGGGTTGCAGGGTGGGAGGGGTTTGGCCCCAGATCCGGGCAGGGTTGGTGCTGAGAGCTTGGACGAGGGTGAGGGGTTCCCACAGCCCCGTGACAACCAGGGCATCCCACAGTACACTCCAGGCCAGGTCTAGGCCGATGGCTCCCGGTGGTGCCGCCGGAAATCCCACGGTTTTGTCTTCGTAGGTGTGGGGTCGGTGGTCGATGGCGATGGCGTCGAGGGTGCCGTCTTTTACCCCGGTCATCAAGGCGACCATGTCCTCCGGGTTGCCCAGAGGCGGGGCAAGGCGCAGGTTAGGGTCGTAGCTCTCCAGATTGCGGCTGTTAAACAGCAGGTGCATCCAAGAGACGCTGGCGGTGATGGGGAGTCCTTCGGCCTTGGCCCGCCGTACTAGCTCCACCCCCCGTGCGGTAGACAGACGCATGATGTGGACGGGGGTACCCACGGCGGCGATGGTTTCCAGCAGGGCCGCTAATGCAGCGGTTTCCGAGAGAACGGGATCGTCCACAAAGCCGTAGATCAGCGCAGCGGGGCCGGATCTTGCTACGCCGTTGCCGCGCAAGGTGGTGTCGCAGGGCCACAGGGCCACGGGGCGGTTGAGGGGTTGGAGGTATTCCAGCAAGCGCTGGGTGAGCAGTAGATTTTGCAGCGCACGGCCATCGGCAAAGCCCACGATGGGGGTTGGGGCCAGTTCCGCCAGTTCCGTCATCTGTTGGCCCTGGGCGGCTTGGGTGAGGGCACCCCAGGGATACAGGTGGGGAAGATTCGGCTCAGCGGCGGCGAGGGCTTGGCGTTGGCTCAGCAGTTTTTCCACCATGGCTGGATTGTCTACAGGGGGTTCCGTTGTTGGCAGCACCCCCACACGGGTAAAGCCCCCGGCCCGTCCAGCCCGCAGCAGAGAGACCAGGGTTTCCCGGTCTTCGTGGCCCGGTTCCCCCGAATGGCTGTAGAGATCCACCAGCCCCGGAATCAGCACCTTGCCTTCGCCCGAAATCACCTCCGCCCCAGCGGGCCAGTCGGGGATGGGGTTGGCGATGGCCTGGATCTGCCCCCCCTGCACCAGCACGTCGTTGACCTGGTCGGTTTGGGTGACAGCATCCAGCACCCGTACTTGCTGGATCAACTGGATTCCGCTGGGTTGACCTGGGGAGGACTGACCTGGAATGGTCTGACCTTGGGTGCTCGGATGCCCAGCCATCGGGTTTTGTGCGGCCTCGCTGGTCACGGCTACAACGCCCCCGCTGCCGTTTTATCTAGCACGCTACCTGACAGGTGGATGGTGATGTTGGCGGCGTTGAGGACGGGAGGGCTGTCGATGCCGTTGGGATAGTCGATCACGCTGACGGCCCCATTTCCCTGCTTAAACCGCCAGAAGGATTCTGGGCCAAGGCCAACGAGGTGGCAGAGTAGGGCTTTGTTGACGGCATCGTGGGCCACCACTAGGACGGTCTGCACCTCGTCTCCGCCGCTGTGGGCCGCCACAATTTGCTTCCAGGCCAAAATCGCCCGATGCCACACCTGCTGGAGGTTTTCGCCCCCTGGCATCTGCACGGTTTCGGGAGCGGTTTGCCACTGGTGCAGCATACCGGGATAGTTTTTCTCGATGTCGGCTTCGTACAGCCCTTCCCATTCGCCGTGGCTAATTTCTTGCAGGTCGGTGACGGTGTGCAACGCTAGGCCAGGGTGATGCTGAAGGATAATTTCGGCGGTTTCCTTGGGGCGGGCCATAAAACTGGTGTAGGCCGCGTCAATTTTGACGGATTTAAGGAATTCCGCCGCCTTTTGGGCCTGGGCGCGGCCATTGTCGTTGAGGGGCACATCGATCTGCCCCTGGAACTGCCCCTGACGGTTCCATTCCGTTTCGCCGTGGCGCACCAGCAGCATCCTCGGCCCCCGGTGGCCCTTGCGCATCTCCGGTAGGGGGCTGCCCATGTGGCTAGTCAGGTTCATAGCCTCTACCTGCACCGGGCCGTTCCAGCCGCCCTCAAAGTTGAGTACGCTGATGTTGCAGTTGGCTTGGCTGAGTTGGTTGAAATGATCTGGCCCCAAGCCGATGGCGGTACTCACCAGGGCGCGGTTGATGGCACTGTGGGCGACGACGAGAACCGTTTGCCCCTCGTGATCTGCGAGCAACGCTTGCCAAAACCGCGCCGCCTGTTGGTAGAGGGAGCGCACGGGATAAAAGTCCTCGGTGCCGCCGTCTGCCGTGGGGATGGCCATGACAAAGTTAGCCGGATCGGTGCGCCACTGGCGGAAGGTGTCGGGGAACTGGGCTTCGGCCTCGGTGAAGGGCGTTCCCTCCCACAGGGGCAGGCTGATTTCCTTCAAAGCGTCGGTGGTTTGGGGGTTTCCTAGGTTGGGCAGACTTTTTTGCAGCTCAGCGGTGATAATTTCAGCGGTTTTCCTCGCCCGCTGGAGAGGGCTACACCACACCGCATCAAAGGGAATGCCCCCCAACGCCTGGGCCACCTGAAGCGCCTGGGCTTCCCCTTGGGGCGTGAGGGCTGATTCATCGCAGTGGCCTTGGATGCGCTTGAGTTGGTTATAGGTGCTCTGCCCGTGGCGGACAATAATGATGCGGGTTTTCAGGGGTCTGTCCTCTCAGTTGCTCAACCAACGTCAGATTTTACCCTGTTGAGTGGGTCTCTGCCGTGTTCTAGACCATGGACAGCGGAGCCTGTCGAAGCCCTAATGCTGAGTCTTGACACTGCACTAGGTTGGCTAGGGCGTTAGCACTTTGCCTTTGAATTGGCTGGTGTAGAGGTCGTAGTAGAGGCCACCGAGGGTGAGCAGTTCGTCGTGGGTGCCCTGTTTCACGAGGGCTCCGGCGTTGAGGACGAGGATGTTGTCGGCGTGGCGGATGGTGCTGAGGCGGTGGGCGATGCCGTTACGGAAGAACTGGGCCACCACCTCGGCTGACGGAAACGGAACTCGCAGCGGTTTTGGATCTGGCCTCAATAAGTGCAAAAGAAATCTTAAGTTACCAGGCTCC
>JALQST010000234.1 GCA_023264315.1 Nodosilinea sp. BSH.14 | reverse complement strand
ATTGCGTACCCCAAACAGGTTGGCCACCACCCAGTAGGTGCCGCTGGTGCGTTCCCGAAAAATGGTGTCGATCACCTGGATGTTGCGGTCGGTAAGGAAGTCGATAATGAGCTGGCGCACCTTGTCCGGCGGAAACACCCCGGTCAGCAGCCAGGTGGCAATTTGGTCGGCCTGTTCGGGACTGAAGCGAACGTCGATCAAAACCTGGTCGAACAGTTGATTGAGCTGCGGCTCCAAAAAGTCATCCCGCCTAGCCCACACCCGAATCAGCCGAGGCAAGGACTTACCAAAGAGATCCTGCAAAATGCGGCCTGCAATTTGGGCGGTGCGGGCCTGGGTGCGGTCGCGGACTTGATCGAGGGCCAACTCCAGCAGCCACTTAATCGCCGCCTGGGTGCGCTCGGTTTGCAGCAGCCGACGGGCCAGGTTTTGCAGTTCCTCCGGCGTCAGCAGCGACCCCATGATCGTGTCGGAAATGCGCTTGGCCAAACGCTCCTGATTGCTGGGGATTAGCCCTGGGGTGAAGGGAATCCGCTGCTTGCCCACATACCACGGACGGTAGGGCCGAAACAGCATTTTGATGGCGATGTCATTGGTGAAATAGCCAATCACACCGCCCACCACCGGAGGGGCCACCAGCAGCCACAGATCAGACCAAATCATCGCCACGGCGCACCACCAAAACGCCCATCAGCCCCCCCAAGATGGGGTAATGCACCGCCTCAGTAAAGCCCGCCTGCTTCGCCAGGGCCACCTGCTCCCGCCCCGTGGGGAAGCGATCCACGCTGGGGCCAATGTAGGCGTATTCCTCGGTGAGGCCCATATCGCGGGCAGTGGGCACCACAATGGTCTGCAAATACCAGCGCTGAAACCCCTCGGCCAGTACTCCCTGGGGACGGTGAAAATCCAAAATCGCCGCCTTAGCTCTCGGTCGTAAAACTCGGTTTAACTCCTGCAAACCCTGGGGAATGTCGGTCAAATTTCGCAGCCCATAGCCCATGGTGATTGCCCCAAAGGTTTGATCCGCAAAGGGCAGGGCTAGGGCATCCCCCAGCATCCAGTGAATTGCCGTAGGCAGGTAGGCCCGACTGGTGCGCTCCGCCGCCACCGCCAACTGTTCCGCCGAAAAATCCACCCCGTACACCGTGCCCGTGGCCCCTACTTGGCGGGCCAGCAACAAGGCCAAATCCCCGCTGCCGCAGCACACATCTAGGACGATATCCCCGGCCTTGGCTCCGCTCCAGTTGACGGCCATGCGCTTCCAAACCCGGTGCAGGCCAAAGCTCAGCCGCTGGTTGAGGTCGTCATAGACCGGGGCAATGCGGTTAAAAATGCCCTGAATATCGGTGGCGGTTGGGTTGGGTGACTCGGCAAATCCCACGGGTTAGGTATCGCTAGCGACAGATTTCTACTGTAGCGCCCGCCCGCCGCCCACCGCTAGGAACCGTTGACTTTCGCAGCAATTCTCAGGATGACACTTCTCAGAGAGAACGCATGGCTAGCCATCCAGGGCCGTCTAGGAAGACTGGCGTCGTTCTAGCAGTTTTTGCCATTCTTCATCGATTTTGTCGCGATTGGTGATGTCTTGATCGGTGAGGTCCGTTTCGGTGGTGTAGGCCAGGTTTTCGGCGGTGACGATGGTTTGTCCGGCGAGGGTTTTGGCAAAGGAGAGCTTCTCTCGCACCGGGTCGTCCAGTTGGGCAAGGCCTTCGGCCCGTTGTTCGCGGGCTTGGTTGCGGCGGCTGATGTGGCCATTTTCCCGCTGTACCCAAATGTAGCGGACCATGGGAATGCCCAAGAACCCTGCCCCATAGCCCAGCAGCAGCCAGTAAATGGAGTTGACGAGGGCCACCAGCCCCCCCATTTCGTAGACGAGGGCTTGGTTGTCTTGCAACATTGACCCCAGGGCTAGGGCGGCGATCAGGTTGGCGCTGCCTAGGGCGATGGCCCCTATGATTTGTCCGGCGCTGGCTTGGCTAAATTTGCGGGGCAGTTCTTGCAAAAATTGGGGCGGTGAGATGATTTTGCGCTCCTTCGCCGTTACCTGCAATTCCGGGAACTGGTAGACAATGCCGCCCTTTGGGCTAACCTGGGGCACGCCATTGAAGCGGCTCAGCACGGGGATCATATAGTCCTCAAAGTCTCGGCTCCAGCCTTGGCCCAAGTCGCTCAGGAAGGGGGCGATTTGTTCGGCCACCACCACGCCACTGTTGGCTTTGACGACGGCAGCAATGGCTTGCCAGCGCCGTTCTTCGAGGTCGGCATTGGGGTTGCCATCGCCAAAGAGGAAGGAAAAAATCGCCTCCAGGAAATTCATCTTGGTGTCGGTGCTGGGCGGGGCGGGCAACCGACGAGGGGCGCGGTAGTCAAACATCCGAAATAGATCCGGCCCAAACCACATTCTGGGGATGAAAATCATGCCGCCACCGGAACGGCTGTCGCGTCGATCATCACTCTGCTGAGAGGCGGCGGTGGCGGCAATGGACAGGGCGATAATGGCCAACACAATCAGCACGAGGGAGAGGATCAGCACAATTCCGAAGGAAATGCGGATCAGGTAAAACAGAATGCGCCAGACTTTGTCCCAGGTGGCTTGCCAGCGCCGTTTCCAGGATTGGCTGAGCAGAATGCCTTGGATATTTTTGGGGAAAACGTAGGCAATTTCCCCGGCTTCAGACACTTGTAGATGGGCCTGCACCTCGCTGGCGAGGGCCAAAATCCCTTGCTGCGCGTCATGGAGGGGCAGGCCAACCTCGGCAGCCACATCGCCAATGGTGACGCGGTGATCGAGGTGTTCAATGGCTTTAATGAGAACATTGGAATCGGCCATAGCTGAAAATCCCCTGGGTTGGGACGGTCGGAAGGTGGGTACTTACCCACAGTATAGAAAGCCTGCCCGCCCATCCGAAGGGGCCATAACCGTACCTCGGGGGTGGCTAGTTTTTGCCCAGTACCTGATCCCGAATGGAGGCAATGTCATCCAAGAGTTCTTGGCGGTTGGAGGCCTTCAGCAGGTAGCGATAGAGGAACCAGCCGGTGTAGAACAGGCCGATGAGCTCGAAGGCAGGGGCTAGGAGGGGCAGGTCGTTGATGGCGTCTAGCAGGGCCAGCACAATCTTCACAGCCACGATGGCGGCCACAATCAGGCCCACGGTGACGATGGGCCGACGGTACTGCTTAAAGAATTGAGACACATAATCGGGCAGATCCCCCAGCAGGCTGGAGACTTTATCCCACACTTGCTGAATTTGCCGGGTGGCTTCATCGCCCAGCGCCTCGGCAGTGGACTCGGCGTCTTTGATGCCTACCATGGGCGTTTCCGGTTCTGAGAAGGAGGTATCCGACTGAAAATCTGTACTCATGTCAACCTATCCTAGGGTTTCCATAAACGAACGACGGTGAAACGGGGCGAACCGAAAAATTACGAAAACAGGATACACCCAATCGGCCTCCAACGTTAGCCGAAGGGACTACGGATTTGAGGCTTTTGGCCCTAGGATGGGCGCTATCCCCATCCTGTGAGGGTTTGCCGCAATGGGGTTGCCGCTGATTTTTTAGCCCTATTCCCCCGACAGACCCTCTAGGGAGGACAGGTATTGCCGGAGGCGTCGCCGATCCACGACAAGGTCAGGATCGGGCCGTCGGCTGGGGGGCTGCCCCGACGAAGACACGGCTAACCACTGAATGAAGGAACAGCTCCGACGGTCAGGATTACGCGGTGAAGAGGCCATAAATAGTTGCTTTTGATACAAAACCAATATACCCAACTCTGTGTACAGTGAACCCCATGTACCGCCAACCGCAGCGATCCAGACCTGTGGGCTAGGCGGTTCTGTGGGGCTAGGAGACCGCTACATGAACGCTTTGGGCGGTTGAGGGCATTAGATTAAGAACTGTGTTCAGCCCCCCGAGGTACCAGAATTTCTTAATATATATAAACTGGTCTAGAACCCGTGACGCACGGGCCTAGACTAGACCGCCGGATGAACGACAAGGGGGCGTAGTGCCGTGAAAGCATTGGTGGCTGGATCTACCGGAGAAACGGGATCACGCGTGGTGAAGCAACTGCTCAAACGCGGAATTCCAGTCAAAGCCCTGGTGCGAGACCTGGCGAGTGCCCAGGCGAAACTGCCCCCGGAGGTGGAATTGGTGCAGGGCAGCGTAGGCGATAGGGCCAGTCTGGACGCGGCCCTGGCGGGATGTACGGTGCTAATCTCGGCCACCGGAGCCCGCCCCAGCCTCGATCCCACCGGCCCCTACCAGGTGGACTATGTGGGCACCAAAAACCTAGTAGACGCCGCCAAGGCCGCTGGCCTCGAGCATGTGGTGATGGTGTCTTCCCTCTGCGTGTCCAAGGTTTTCCATCCACTGAACCTGTTTTGGCTGGTGCTGTACTGGAAAAAACAGGCCGAAGCCTACCTCCAACGCAGCGGCCTCACCTTCACCATCGTTCGCCCCGGTGGGCTCAAAAATGATGACGACGATCCGCGTCCCCTGGTGATGGCCCCCGCCGATACCCTGTTTGAGGGCAGCCTGCCCCGCATGAAGGTGGCGGAGGTGTGTGTGGAGGCTCTGTTTGCCCCCGCCGCTCGCAACCGCATTGTGGAAATTGTGGCCCAGGAGGACGCTGCACCCCAGCCCATCACTGACCTGTTTGCAACCCTGACAACCGAGGTATCCAACAGACCCGAAACGTGTTCCACGGCAGCCACAGCAATGAAGGGACAGCAACCAAGGTAACGAACCAAGCTGGCTTATAGATTAGCAGGGCGGATACGCTGGCGGGGGTTCCAGGCCGTGACCACCGATCTCGACAACAACGGGGATTAGACGATGGTCTAGGGCACGGGCCAGCCCAACCGTGGGAAGATAGGGCTGATCTCCACGCGATCACAGGTGTACCATGGCCCGCCATCACTCCCCTCACCGGAAAGAATCGCCCCAGCCTTCCCCCAAACCGCCCTCGGCAGCCCTGCAAACGCGCCCCTTTGCCCCCACCCCCGACAGCCAAGATCTCGCCTCTCCCCACCTCAATCCGGCGAGTTCTGCCCCAACCTTTGTCATTGCCGACCCCAGCGGCACCAGCCGACACCCCATTCAGCCCAAGCTCACCATCGGCGCACCGGGTGATAAGTACGAACAAGAAGCTGACCGGGTGGCCAGTCAGGTTGTGCAACACATCCATTCTCCCAGCCCTAACGCAGATCACGCCGTTCAACGGGAGGCCATGCCCGAAGAAGAAGAACTCCAAATGAAGCCCATGCTTCAACGGGAAGCCATGCCCGAAGAAGAAGAACTCCAAATGAAGCCCACTGGGGGAATGGTCACAGGTGACGCCTCACCTCACTTAGAAACCGAAATTCAACGGGCTAAGGGAAGCGGCCAAATCCTAGCCCCAGAGTTGCAAGCCAAAATGGGCCAAGCCATGGGGGCTGATTTTAGCGGTGTGCGCGTGCATACTAACCCCCAAGCAGACCATCTCAATCGCTCCATTCAAGCCAAGGCGTTTACCACCG
>JALQST010000233.1 GCA_023264315.1 Nodosilinea sp. BSH.14 | reverse complement strand
AGGTAGAACTGCCCGAGGATCGGGCCATCTGGATGGTGCGGCGCGACCAGTTTGATCACTTCATTGTGCAGCAGGCCCAACGCCAAGGAGCCACCCTCTGGGACAGCACCAAGGCCCAAGGCATTGCCGCCAAGGGCGACACCTGGCACGTCGAGACCAGTCGAGGCCCAGTGGAAGGCCGATTCCTGATTGCCGCCGATGGCGCACGGGGGGCAATGGCCAAATGGCTTGGGTTTACCCAGCGGCGCTACCGCTTAGCCGCCGCCATTGAAATTGAACCCCGCCTGGAGATCCCCGACGAACCCGTTGTTCACTTCGACCTAGGGATCCTCCAGCAGGGCTATGTGTGGAATTTTCCTAAGGCTGACGGCTATTCCATCGGTGGCGGTGTATTTCGCTCTGGCGAACAACGACGACAGGACTTGCGTGCCCCCCTAGCGGACTATGCTGCCGAATTTGAGGTAGATGCCCAGGCCGTCCAGCCCTTTGGCCACCCCATTTTCATTTGGGACGGCCCCCAACCCCTGCACACCCACCGCGCCCTCCTAGCCGGAGAAGCCGCCTGTGTAGTCGATCCCTTCACCGCCGAGGGCATCCGTCCGTCTATTTTCAGCGGCATGAAAGCCGCCGAAGCCATTGCCCAAGCCCTCCAAGGCGATGACGAGGCCCTCCCCCGCTACAGCGACGTGATGAACCGTGAGTGGGGCGAAGAAATGCGCTGGGCCAGACGTCTGGCCCGAGTGGTCTACCAAGCCCCCGGCTTAGTCTATCGCCTGGGGGTAAAACGCCCCTCCAGTACCCTGACGATGACCAAAATTTTCACGGGGGAACTGCGCTATGCCGATGTCGTTCAACGAGCCGTTGATCGATTGATCGATTGGTCATCAACGTCATCAGACACGGTTGCTGGGGGTTGCTAAATGGCCTGCTGTCGCCAGCAGACCCGCTAAGATGCTTTTGAGGCTATCCATCGGTGCTCCATGTTTTACGTACACTTGCACTCTATACGGTGGCGAGCTTTCCTTATTAGCTTTGTGGGGGAACCTATGTTGTCCGTGTAAACTCGTAGACTGGCCTTGTCAAGCTTTCGTCAAAGGTGCTCTGGCGGCAGGATGCACGGGTGATAGATTTATATCGCTGGATTATGGATAGCAGCGTTCACCGTTGCTAGAGTGCGCCGCGCAGTAATCTGTGGTAAGACCTCTGTCAAGCCGATGTGTTGGTGGCGGAAAGCCCATGGCCCCACGAAAGCCTTCTCCAAAAAGTAGCCCATCTTCCCCTGCTTCCCCCCCTGCCCTGTCTCCCCTCGGTGGCAAGGCGCTTCAGGTGCAGGTGTTTTACCTAGCGGCCCGCAGCAAAAGCCCTAAGGCTCCTGACAAAGACGCGCTTTGGTTTGCGACCTACCCGATCATTCCCCGGGTTGGGGACTGCCTCTTTCGGGATGGGGTGTATTACTTAGTGGAGCGGGTCTTTCTCTACGAGAATCTTACCGCAAGCTGGTGTGCGGATATTGAAGTCTCGTTTTATAGCCGCCGTTAGGGGCCGGTGATCGAGCCTTGGATGCCGTTTTGGGGGATGGCCACCCCTCAAAAATGATGTCCCGCCCCCCAGAGGGAGCAGGACGAGGGGTTTTGGTTTCGGGCAGAACGGCCTTAAACCGCCGCTAGGTGAGCCTCAGCGGCCTTGGCGAGGATATCAGCCTTATCGGTGGCTTCCCAGGGAAGGTCGAGGTCGGTGCGGCCAAAGTGGCCGTAGGCCGCCACATCCTGGTAGAACCGCCCACCCCGCTCCTGGGGAAGATTTTGTAGGTTAAAGGTGGCGATGATACCAGCGGGACGCAGCTCGAAGTGATCTTGGGCTAGGGTAAGGATCTGGTCATCGCTGAGTTTGCCGGTACCGAAGGTATCGATGAAAATACTCACCGGACGGGCCACCCCGATGGCGTAGCTAAGCTGCACTTCGCACTTTTCGGCCAAGCCCGCCGCCACGATGTTTTTGGCCATGTGGCGGCTGGCGTAGGCGGCACTGCGGTCTACCTTGGTGGGATCCTTGCCGGAGAACGCGCCGCCCCCGTGGCGGGAATAGCCGCCGTAGGTATCCACGATGATCTTGCGCCCGGTGAGTCCGGCATCGCCCTGGGGGCCACCGATGACAAACTTTCCGGTGGGGTTGACCAGAAAGCGAGTGCTAGCGTCGGGTTTGACCGTCAGATCACCGAAGACGGGCAGCACCACGTACTCCCACAGGTCAGCCTTGATTTTGGCCTGCACCGCTGCTTCGTCTGCAATATCGCCGATGGTGGCCGTGTGCTGGGTAGATACCAGGATGGTATCGATGCCAACGGGCTTGCCATCTTCGTAGGCCACCGTCACCTGGGTTTTGCCGTCGGGCCGCAGGTAGGAAAGTTGCCCTGTTTTGCGAACGGCGGCCAGTTGTCGGGCAATGCGGTGGGCTAAGCTGATGGGCAGCGGCATCAGTTCTGGGGTTTCGTTGCAGGCAAAGCCAAACATAATCCCCTGGTCGCCCGCCCCAATGGCGTCAAACTGTTCGTCGCTGGTGGCGGATCGGGTTTCGTGGGCTTGATCCACCCCCTGGGCAATGTCGCGGGATTGCTCATCCAGCGTCACCATCACCGCACAGCTATCGGCGGAAAAGCCGTTGTTGGTGGGGTCAATGTAGCCAATTTCCTGAATTTTACGGCGGATGAGATTGGCGTAATTCACCGTGGCCTGGGAGGAAATTTCCCCCGTCACCAGTACGAGACCCGTGTTCACCACCACCTCCGCCGCCACTCGGCTGAGGGGATCTTGGGCCAGCATGGCATCCAAAATGGTGTCGGAAATTTGGTCGCAGATCTTATCGGGATGCCCTTCCGTGACCGATTCAGAGGTAAACAAATAGCGCTTAGACAATGGCCGATCCTCTTGATAAATAGCACAAGTTCTTTCCGGCATCCCCGGCGCATCATGGCCCCTCGAAACATCGCCCTAAACCTAAACGACCATCTCAAGGTGTCCATGGGCACCGCCCCGACTTGCCGATGCAATGGGGGATGGGGATGCCTATCTATGAAAGACTACCGTATTTTTCCACCCCCCACGGTGCTCATTTTTCATGGAACCCATTGGCCACTGCCCCTGGGATCTGCCGGATAGCCCCAGGGGCAGTGGCATCGCTGAAACCCCTGCAAGGGGCCGAAACCCTGCCATAATTAAAATCCGGCCCATCCATCTGGGCCAAGCGAATCCGATTCATCCAACAAATCCGACACAGGAGTGGGCGTTCAGGCAATGGTGCTTTCCTTTTTGCGGTCTGATGTGGTGCAACTGGCGGCCTACCAGCCCCATCCGGGAGCGGCGGGGGCAGCAGAACCGCCCATGCTCGACCCCCTCGATACCAATGAATGCCCCTACGACCTGCCCGCCGACCTGAAGGAAAAGCTGGCCTGGACGGTGCAGCACACCCTCGCCGCTAACCGATACCCCGATGGGGGCCACGCAGATCTGAAGGCCAGCATGGCCGCCTATGTGGCGGAGGCGGCTCCCGGCATTTCGGCACAACACATTTCCGTGGGCAATGGCTCCGATGAGTTGATTCGCTCGTTGCTAATTGCCACCTGTGTGGGCGGCGAGGGGTCGGTGCTGGTGGCGAATCCCACCTTTTCCATGTACGCCATTTTGGCCCGCACCTTGGGCATTCCGGTGGTGTCCGTGGGCCGAGACAAGCACACCTTTGCCGTGGATCTAGAGGCCGCCCAGCAGGCGGTGGATCATCCCGCCGGATTGCCCGTGCGCCTGGTGTTCATGGTGCATCCCAACTCCCCCACGGGCAACGCCCTCACCGAGGCGGAACTGGCCTGGTTGAAGCAACTGCCGGAGGACATCCTGGTGGTGGTGGACGAAGCCTATTTTGAATTTAGCCAGCACACCACCGTCGCCGAGGTTCTCCAGCGCCCGAACTGGGTGGTGCTGAGAACCTTTTCCAAGGCGTTTCGGCTGGCGGCCTTTCGGGTGGGCTATGCCGTGGCCAATCCCGATCTCACCGCTGCCCTAGAGAAGGTGCGTCTGCCCTACAATCTGCCCAGCGCCACCCAAGCCGCTGCCGCCCTCGCCCTCGCCCATCGCCAGGAACTCCTCACGGTGGTGCCCGAAATCCAAGCCCAGCGAGACTGGCTCCGTCAGGCGATGGCGAACCAAACCCCGCTCCAACCCTGGCCCAGCGCCGCCAACTTTATCTACGCCCGTCCCCGCCAGCCCCAGCGGCCCCTGGAGGACGACCTAGCCCACTGGTTCCAACAGCTCAAAGCCCAGGGCACCCTGATTCGCCACACGGGCGGCGGTCTGCGGATCACCGTGGGCAGTCCGGCGGAAAATCAGCGGACGCTGTTGCATATCACCCAGGTGGCTCCCTAGCCTCAGTGATTTAAAATCTATTGAGCCAGAATTTTTACAATGACGAGCATCCAACAACGGGCCGCCCTGCAACGCCAAATCTGGCACATTGCCAATGATGTGCGTGGATCGGTGGATGGCTGGGATTTTAAGCAATATGTCTTAGGTACGCTGTTTTACCGCTTTATTAGTGAAAACTTTACCAGCTATATTGAGGCGGGTGATGACAGCATCCACTACGCCGAGTTGCCCGATGATGTAATTACCGATGACATCAAAGACGATGCGATTAAAACCAAGGGCTATTTTATTTATCCCAGTCAGTTATTTGCCAAGGTTGTCGCTACGGCCCACACCAACGAAAGCCTAAATACCGACCTAGCGGCGATTTTTGCGGCGATTGAAAGCTCGGCCAATGGCTACCCCTCGGAGACGGATATTAAGGGGCTGTTTGCGGATTTTGACACCACTAGCAACCGCCTAGGCAACACGGTGCGCGATAAAAACCTGCGCTTGGCGGCGGTGCTGAAAGGGGTGGCGGGGCTAGATTTTGGTGATTTTGATGCCAGCCATATCGATCTGTTTGGCGATGCCTATGAGTTTTTGATCTCGAACTATGCGGCGAATGCGGGAAAGTCGGGGGGCGAGTTTTTTACGCCGCAGCATGTTTCTCGGTTGATTGCCCAGCTTGCCATGCACCAGCAGGTTAGCGTGAATAAAATTTATGACCCGGCCTGTGGGTCGGGTTCGCTGCTGTTGCAGGCTAAAAAACATTTTGATGCTCGGCCTTAATCATCGTTTCGGCCACGGGGGCATTCAAACGCCATCTAAGAGATAGGGCGAGATATCAAGGGCCGATTGCGAGCGGGACGTGACGGCAGTGGGAGAGCCTGCAGAAGCCAGTCAAAGAGTGGGGTTGGGGGTTGGCCAAAGAAGCGTTCTGCGGCGGTAGAGCCGTCGGGACGGGTCAAGAAGAAATTATGGATAGTCGTCAACGCTTGGAGCTTGCGAGGGCTGAGCCGATGAAAACTATGATGGCGCAACGCGAGTTGGCCATTGCGGCCCTCGACACAGGAACTAGAGCGTTGAAAAGTCTGAACACAAGCCTGGGCCAGGGCTTCAAGGTGATGACGAGCCTCAGAGGAG
>JALQST010000232.1 GCA_023264315.1 Nodosilinea sp. BSH.14 | reverse complement strand
CACCCCCCGCCCACCCGCGACGACGGCTAATCCCTCAACGGCTCCGTCCTTATCGAGGATTGCCCCTCCCGCGCCGCCTGCTGCGGCAGTCCCCCTTCCTGCCGTTGAATCTGTGGCGACCGCCGCCCTAGCCGCAGCGCCACCCGCCACGGAACCCATTTCCACAGAGCCAGAACCCATGGCGGAACCTATCCCAGAGCCAGAACCCCAGATCTACGCCGACTTCCCCCATTTCCAGGGGGCGCAACAGGCCGATTGCGGCAGTGAGGCTTGTTGGACTAGCCCCGTTGCAGGTAGCTGGCGAGGAGCGGCCCAATCCCTCCAGAACAATTTGGAGGCCCAGGGCTACATCCTGAACAACATTACGGGCGAAGTGCTTTCCACGGAAACGGGCGTTCGCATTTATCGGGTCGCTAAGGAGGGTGAAGATCCCTACTACCTCAACCTGGTGTCTGTGGACGACGGCATTCTCTACAGCCTCACCCCCGCCCCCCTCAGCCAGGATCGATTGGTCGCCCTTCAGGCGTTGTAGGGCGTTCTAGAGGACGGCTGGGCCTAGGCTTATCGAAAATTACTCTGAGCTGTTGTGACTTCTCATTACGAGTTAATGGCAGGTTAAGGCTTAAATTGATTGATGTACAGAGGTTTCTCGGCTTTCATAGAATCTTCTTATTGAAACTCTATTGCATTAAATCTAGGGGTTCGCTATCTTAGTGGAAACGATCTTCATTAAGGATGGCTCTCCAAAACCTCAGTCGCAGCACTGTAGAACGTCTAAGCGGTTGCTAACTGAGGATTTGGGCCTCATTGGGTCATTGCCTTAGCCTTCAGGCTTAGGTATCCCGGTATCCTTTATTCAGAACCAATGGCAAGAGGATCGTGGGCCAGCGGTGGGTTTTGCCCTGGCTGTCATTCCCTAATCCCGAAGTTCTCTCGCTTCGATGGCCATGCCCACCTCTTCCCCCCCTATCCTCAACGGCCCACCCTCGGCGCTGACCTTTCCCCTCCACCTCAATCGAGTCGCCGCCTGGGAGGTCTATCACCGCTTGCAAACGCTTGCCATTCCCTGCCATTGCGGGGTGCATCAACCCCTGCGGGTCTCCGCCGAAACGCCCCTGGCCCTAGCCCAAATTTGGAGCGTGGTCAAGACCCAAACCGCATCCAAGACCGACCTCACCGCCCACCTCAACCGCTGCTGGCAGCAAAGGATTTCCAAATAATGCGTGATCAATCCTCCCGGTTTTCTCGGCCTGCTTCAGCGGTGATGGCCGCCCCCGCCCCCCTACCCACCAGCTATCCAGCCCCCGACGCCAATCCCCAGGATCACGTCCTGCGCGGACGGTATGCGGAGCCCATGCGGTCGGCTAAGGGCAAAATGAAGGGGCTGATCCTCCGCACTGCCGAGGGCGAACTAGCGATTAAGCTGCCCAAATATCTGCGTCCGATGCTGGTGCGCGAGCTGCAACCCGGTGCCTGGGTGCAGGTGTGGGCCTACCGCAAAGACGACCGCTGGCGGGGTCTGAACCTGATTCCCTGGCCCGAAGCCGAGGTGCCCCAAGCCCTGAAGGATACCCTAATTCAATCCGCCACGGTCGCAGGGAAACATGTGGACGATTTACCGTCATGGGTACGGGGTCAGGATGGCCTAACGGATCAGGGGCTTCAGGTCTTGACGAAGCACGAATCCAAGCCGCCGTCATCGACGAAATCCGCCGCAACGAAACCCGCTTGTATTCAGGTCTGTCGCAAGGGCAAATGTTTTCGGCAGGGCGGGCAACACATCCTGCAAGCGCTTCAGTGTGAAGTGGAGGGCAACCCCGATTTGCAGCACATCACCGTGGAAGGCACGGGCTGCATGGGAGCCTGCAAACAGGGGCCAAACCTGCGGGTGATGCCCCAGAAAAAAATGCACAGCCGAGTTACCTCCGACCGTGCAATCGCACTCTTGGCCCACTGCCAATGATGGGGATCCGTCTTTTCTGCACAGGCGAGACCCTAAAGTTGGGCCATCTATGGTTGCGGATTCCCGTGACAACGGGAATGACGGGTTACGGTGTGGGCCTTGTTTTCACTCACCGACGGACGGCATTACCAGGCCAGTTTCAGGCTATCGGGGGTGAGGAAGTGCTCCAGGTGGTAGGCGCGTTCCTCGGTTTTCAGCAAAATTTGCTCGTAGAGGTAGCGGGTGGCGCGGTCGCCCAAACTTTCGGCCTGGGAAGCCAGCCGACGGATCAGGTCAATCATCGCCTGTTCGGCCTTCAGGTCGTTGGCAATCATCGCCCGGCAGCGGTACACATCGTCCCCCTCCGGCTCGAAGGCGCAGAGGTTGGCCAGGGTTACCAGCCGTCCGGCAGGAACACCGCCCAGCCCATGCAGCCGCTCACCCACCTCATGGGCGTGGTCTTGGACGGCCTCGTAGCTCTCCGAGAAAAAGTCGTGGAGCATGTAATACTCCGACCCTTCCACCACAAAGTGATGCTTTTGGTACTGCATATACAGGGCCATAAAGCTGGCATAAACGGTGCCCAGCCCTTCAATAATCGGCTCAGTGACCGACTTTTCCAGCCCGATACAGTTATCCGCCACCTCTCCGTAGGATTGCAGCAGAGTTTCGGTGATAGGCATAGCACTCTCCTTAAAATCGGCGTTATTTGTCCCATTCCAGCCGTTTCCCTAGGGAAAATTTATTCGCCCATGCGTCGAAATCTGAGATTTCTTGATCATCGGCGATTCTTCCCCTGGCGAAATGCGATCACGTGGTTTAGAAATCAGGTTTTTAGGCCAGGGGGCGCTAGATGGTGCCCTCCCAGCCCCAGCCCAGATCCTTGATGGACAGGCACAGCACAGCAGTGCGAGAGCAAGCAACCAAGGAGGCCTGGACTTCGATGATAGTTTTTCCAAGCTTTAAAGACAAGGAAATCGAAAAGATTTCATGCAGTTATTTGCGTTAGCGAAAATGATTTTCAATAGCCTAGCTTTCATAAAAGTCACTTTTCAGAAAACCCTTTTCTATATCGAAAATGACTTTCAATAATGCGAATAAACAATGCCTGATTAAACCGTGATAGCAACGCCTAAATGTGGTGTTCAGGTGTGGTGCGAAGGATAGAGGCAAGCATGGACATGCATCAGGTCGAACAACCAGATGGAACAGCAGCCCAGGACATGATTAACCCTGGATTATTGAAGGCAACCCTCAACCGGGAAGGGTTTCGGCTAACGGTGCAGCGGCAAAAAATCCTCACGCTGTTCAAAGAAAAGGCCAGCCGCCATCACCTCAGTGCTGAGGAAATTCACCAGTATTTGGGGGAGCAGGGCGAAAAAATTAGTGTGTCTACCGTGTATCGCGCACTACATGTGCTGGTGAAATTAGGGCTTTTGCAAGAGCTGGAACTGGCGGAAGGGCGCAAATACTATGAACTTAAAAGCCCCGTTTGGCAGCAACATCACCACCTCGTCTGTGTGCAGTGCGGCGATGTGCAGGAATTTGAAGACGATGCCATGACCGAAGTCACCGCCCAGGAAACCCAGAATCGGGGCTTTGCGTTGCTAAACGGCCAGTTTACGGTCTATGGCCTTTGCCCCCACTGCCAGCCGCAAGCCAATGGGTAAGGAACTTGGCCGCGTTCTAGCGCCCCTCTCCTGGTGGGAGAGGGGCTGGGGGTGAGGTCTGGCGTCAGGGAGAGAAACAGGTTTCTTTGGACGCAGGCTACTCCTAGGCTTCCGTGGGTTCCTCTGCGGGCTGGCTAGCTTCCAGGGTGGGTGCCCCCAGACTGATTTTGACCACCTTGGCGCTGGCTTCCACCACCTTGGGCAGGGTAAGGGTGAGGATGCCATGGTTGAACTCAGCGGTCACTTGGCCATTTTGGACGGCTTCGGGCAGGTTGATGACTCGATGGAAGCTGCCATAGCGGATATCGTCGTAGAGCAGTTTGGTGCCTTCGGCCAGTTCCGGCGCAGGACGTTGACCCGCCAGGGAGATGGTGTCAGAGGTCACTTGTACATCCAGCGCTTCAGGGTCAATGCCAACGACATGAACCATCAGCAGAAAGTGATCGCCTTGATCTAACAGGCGCACGGCGGGAGCCCAGTCGGCCCGGGGTAGAACTTCAGCGGCAAAGTCGCCAAAGACATCATTAATTTGACGACGAATGGCATTAATTTCAGAAATAGGATCGAGATAACGACGGACGATCATCGTGTTAACCTCCTAATAGTTGAATGATCAACCCTATGACCCTATGATGGCCTATTGGCCTGGGCTACTCTAGGGCGATAAACCCTAACAAAATGGTGTATTTTCCCACCGAACCCACCGTATCCAGTAAGCCGAACCTAGCCTAAAAAAGTTGACTCAAACTAGGAACCCAGAGCCCCATAAATTGCTGTCCAAATTAAGTCTTAACTGGCTGGGGGCAAGCCCTCGGGGGAAGGCGCAACTCCGCCCAATCGGGCCTTCATCGCCTCTAGCTCTTGGTCTACGGGGGTTGGGCCACCTTCTAGGGCGACAAACTGACGTTCTAGGGAGTCACCACTGAGATCTTTAAGGGCCTCGGATCGAGCCTCGAGATCCAGCACCCGCTGTTCCATTTGATCGAAGGCGGCCTTGGCTCCGCCGGTGCTAAAGCCCCCGATCATCTCCTGCAATCGCTGGGAGGCCTCGGCGGAACGAGCTCGGGCAATGTAGAGATCTTTCTTGGTTTTGGCTTCGGCAATTTTGATCTCCAGCCGATGCATATTGTCCTTCATGGTGCCCACCACCTGCCGCTGTTGTTCCCGTTGGGCCTCCATGGCCTGGGCGGCTTCCAGGGTGGTTTGACGACGGGTGAGGGCCTGTCGGGCGGTTTCTTCATCGCCCTTACGCAGGGCCAGTTCAGCCCGGTTATACCATTCCTGGGCGGTGGCCTGGGCTTGGTCGCGCTGGCGCTCTGTGCGCTTTTGAGTAGCAATGGCCTGGGCAACGGCCTGCCGCAATTGCAGCAGATTGGCCTCCATATCCACCAGGGTTTGTTCTAGAACCTTAGCGGGGTCTTCGGCCTGGTTGACCATGCCGTTAAGGTTGGCCCGCAGGACACGAAAGGCGCGATCAAACAGCCCCATGACGTTCTCCCAAGCTCCTAAATACGGGGAAAGGTTGGATCTTTGGTTCAGGATAACAGTCCCACCCGGTCTAGGGGCCAAAGCTGACGGGCAAAGGCCCTATCCCTAGGCAAGCCAAAAGACCTCGACGGACAAGACTCTCGCACCGGCTCGACCCGCCTAATCCCTAGGCGGGTCAAGAACCCATCTACCTGGCTTAGGGGGTGTTGTAGACCTGGGCGGGAATGCCCCGCTGCTGAAGTTGCTGCATGAGATCGCGGGCCGAGGACTCCTGGGAGAACACCCCCATTTGAATTTTGCTGTTCCCCTGGAAGTTGCGCACGTAGGCATCGCCTACCACGCTCCGGGCCGAGTCGAGGGATTGCTGGCCGGTGTAGTCCGTCACGACATAGTAGATGGTGCCGTTGCTGGCGGGAGCGGAGGCAGACGGGCTGAGG
>JALQST010000231.1 GCA_023264315.1 Nodosilinea sp. BSH.14 | reverse complement strand
GGCCTCAGTCGCGGGATACTGGGCAAGCACATGCTGGATGCTGGTCACGGGCAGTTCCTTAATTCGGTGCTGCCGTGGGTTGGCTTCAAGCGGGGCAAGGCTGTGGTGAAAGAGAAGGCGGCGGGTAGCTCTCAGGAGTGCCCTGACTGTGGTGAGCCAGTACGCAAAGCATTGAAAACCCGTTGGCATGAATGCCCCTGCGGCTGCTCAATGCCTAGGGATATTGCCAGCGGGTTGGTGCTGCGGAATAGATTTGAGAAGCGCTGTCGGGCGGACAGTGCTGAAAACGCCCCTGGAGAGGATCTGGCGGGGAGTGCTCTGCGCTCTAGCCAAGACTCTGTGAACGGGGAATCTCCTGCTATACGCGAAGCGTTAGCGGGATGAGCGTCAAAGTCTCAGTATGATTTACGCCAAGCCCAGGAAGAAAATAGAGAAATTTACGAACATATTCCCGTCGCTCAACTTTAACTCATCATGACCCTAATCCTTCAAACCATCCTTCAACACCTAAAACAAGACCTCTCCACACTCTATGGTGATCATCTAAAAAGTATCACCCTGTTTGGTTCTCAAGCCCGTGGCGATCATACCTCTGATTCAGATATCGATGTTCTCATTGTTTTGCAATCCATGACCAACCCTGGCGAAGAAATCAAAAGCCCAGAAAAGCCTAGCCGCTGCAAAACTTCTGCTTGCTAATGGCTATCCAGAATATGCCATTTCTCGCGCCTACTATACAATGTTTTATATTGCCGAAGCTTTTCTGGAAGGTGAAAATCTTTCATTCTCTAAACATTCTGCCGTTATCGCAGCCTTTGGACGAGAATTTGCTAAACCTCAGAGAATTTCGTCGGAATTTCACCGATTTTTAATTGAAGCTCAAGCACTTCGCACAACTAGCGACTATGGCCAGCTCAATGCCGTTACCATGGATCAAGCAACAGAACAGATTGATCGCGCTGAACAATTCTTGGCAATGGCAATTCAAGAAATCGAAAAAGATTGATTTCAATCATTCAGTAAGAAGGATGAAACATGGTTCTGATTCCAGATAAATTCCCGAGATTAACCCCTGCTGAATACTTCGACTGGGAAGAACAGCAGCCCTGTCGCCATGAGTATATCAATGGTGAAGTCTATGCCATGGGCGGCGGCACCCAGAATCACAGCCGAATTGCTCTAAAGTGCGCCGTTTTATTGGAAAATCACTTGCCAGACGGCCCTTGCCGCGTCTTTAACTCTGATTGCAGAGTTAACATTGTAGAAACCAATGACTATACCTATCCCGATGTCAGCGTTAGCTGTGATGCCAGGGATAAAACCACCACCCAATACATTACCTATCCTTGCTTAATTATTGAAGTCCTTTCAGACCGTACAGAAGCCTATGACCGAGGAAACAAGTTTTTTCGCTATCGCCAAAATCCACAGTTACAAGACTATCTATTAGTTAGCTCTCAGGATGTCGCCATTGATCTTTATCACAAAAATGCTGCCGGACGATGGGAAATTCTCAACTTTCGGGCTGGAGACATGGTGGAACTGCAATCCGTTAATCTAACGTTCCCAATCGAGCAAGTTTATCGAGGCATTGACTTTTCAGAGATTGCGATTTAGGGGATATACCCTAATCACTAGCTGCCCAGAGCAGCGATATATCATACTGATTGAACATCGCATCGGCACTCACAAGCATCATTTTCTCTACCTGAGCCTGGGCAATCAGCATTCTGTCAAACGGATCACGATGGTGCAGGGGCAATGCCGCAACCTGCAAAGCGTGGGCAGCATTAATCTCCAAAGACCTCGCTCCCATCTGAGCCATGCGAGTAGAAATATAGGAATCGATAGGTTCTGGCAGGGGCAATTTACCAATGGCAACCTTAATTCCTATTTCCCAAACGCTGGCTACGGAGAACCAGACTTCATTCGCGTCATCGGCAATTTGATCAATGATCTGCTCATTCAGTTTTTCTGGCTGAGCAAACCACCACAGCCAGCATTGGGTATCTAGTAAGAGCCTCACGATGCGCTGCCTTCAAATGCCGCTAGAATATCCTCTGGAAGTGGCTCATTAAAGTCATCGGGCACCACAAACCGTCCCCGATCTTGCCCTAAACTAGATCGACGATGGATCGCTGTTGAAAAGGGCACTAACTTAGCCACCGGAATCCCCCGATTGGCGATAATAATTTCTTCCCCCTGCTCCACCCGCGACAGTAGCCGAGAGAGGTTGGTCTTAGCTTGATGGACGTTGATCGTTTCCATGCCTGCATTAAACTAAGTCTATAAACTAAGTTTATCCTGGTTTTGGCCATTCTGATCGACTAAATTCGCGTAGACGAAACCCCTGGGCCAACCCACCAGCATTCCGTCCGTTTCCGTGACCTATGCCAAAGACGGCACCTCCACCAAGGCCAACGAGTTAGGAATGCGACCCATGCAGGATGTAACATTTAGCTTAGAAAAAACACCATGACAGCCGCTGAAAAACTCTACCAACTCATCCAAACGCTTCCAGAAGAGCAAATCAACGAAGTTCTCCACTTCGCTGAATTTCTCTACCAAAAACAACTCATCCCCCCTCAAACCCATGCCATCCCTCCTGGTACCCTCACCGGATTACGGGGCATCGCCAAACATCCTGAGCCAGCCCCTACCGATCAAGAGCTACAAGCTGATTACACCGACTACCTGACCCAAAAGTACCAGTAAGCCTGCCCGTGAAAATTCTCATCGATACCAACATCGTCCTAGACCTCATTCTGGAGCGACAACCCTTTGTCGAGAACGCAGTTCTCATCTTTGAGCAAATTGAACTTGGCAATTTAGCGGGTTATGTTGCGGCCACCACCATTACCAATATTTTTTACATCATCCGTAAACTCAAAGGCCGTGAAGTCGCCCTAGCAGCCATTCATCGCCTCCTGGTCGGTCTCCAGTTTTGTGCTGTTGATCGTCAGACCATTGAAACTGCTCTCAGCCTTGGCCTCAAGGATTTTGAAGACAGTATTCAACTTGCCTGTGCGACTCTCGATCAGGTTGATGCGATTGTTACCCGTGATCCGAATGACTTCAGTAGTAGCAATCTCCCGGTTTATTCCCCCACAGAACTCTTAAACCAGCTCTAGAAAAAATCCTATGAGTAAACCACCTGCTGTCCCGTCGGTTTCCGTTACCTATGCCAAAGATGGCACCTCCACCAAAGCTAACGAGCTAGGAATGCGCCCCATGCAAGAGCGGGCCTACCAGAAGCGGGGGGAACAGTACCTACTGATTAAATCGCCCCCGGCCTCCGGCAAAAGTCGGGCGCTGATGTTCGTCGCCCTGGACAAGCTCAGACACCAGGGACTCAAACAGGCCATTATCGCCGTGCCGGAGAAATCCATCGGCTCCAGCTTCCATGATGAACCCCTGAGCCAGTTTGGGTTTGAGGCCGATTGGCACGTTGCGCCCAAGTGGAACCTGTGCGACGCTCCGGGCGGCGACAACGGCGGCAAGGTAGATGCGGTGAAGACGTTCCTCGCCAGCGACGATAAAGCCCTGGTCTGTACCCACGCCACCTTTCGCTTTGCCGTAGACAAGTTTGGCATCGAGGTCTTTGACGATTGCCTGATTGCCGTAGACGAATTTCACCACGTTTCCAGCAACCCCGATAACAAGCTAGGCGACCATGTGCGGCAACTCATGGGCCGCGACAAAACCCACATCATCGCCATGACAGGCTCCTACTTCCGGGGCGATGCCGAAGCGGTGCTGCATCCCGAAGACGAATCCCGCTTCGAGACCGTGACCTACACCTACTACGAACAGCTCAACGGCTACCAATACCTGAAGCAGCTCGACATCGGCTACTACTTCTACTCCGGCAGCTACACCGACGAAATCATGCAGGTGCTAAACCCCAAAGAGAAAACCATCCTGCACATTCCCAACGTCAACTCCCGCGAGAGCACCAAGGACAAAATCAAGGAAGTGGAGCACATCATCGAGGAGTTGGGAGAATGGCAGGGGATTGACCCCGATACCGGGTTTCAACGGGTCAAAACCAGTGATGGTGCGATTCTCAAGATTGCTGACCTGGTGGACGACGACCCTAACAAGCGGGATAAAGTCTCCGCCGCCCTAAAAGATTCCACTCAGAAAGACAACCGCGACCATGTGGACATCATCATTGCCCTGGGCATGGCCAAGGAAGGCTTCGACTGGATCTGGTGTGAACACGCCCTCACCGTGGGCTACCGCTCCAGCCTCACCGAGATTGTTCAAATTATTGGTCGCGCCACCCGTGATGCTCCCGGCAAAACCCGCGCCCGGTTTACCAACCTAATTGCAGAACCCGATGCCTCGGAGGGGGCCGTTACCGAGGCCGTCAACGACACCCTGAAGGCCATCGCCGCCAGTTTGCTCATGGAACAGGTGCTTGCGCCCCGCTTCGAGTTTCGGCCCAAACAGCGCAACAATGAACCGACCCCTGGCTTTGACTATGGCGAGGACGGCTATCAACCCGACGGCTGCAACGTGGGGGTTAATCCCAACACAGGCCAAATCCAGATTGAAATCCATGGGCTGATAGCACCCAAAAGTCCAGAGGCCCAGCGGATCTGCAAAGAAGACCTGACCGAACTGGTGACAGCCTTTGTGCAAGATACCCAAACCCTCGAACAGGGGCTTTTCAACGAGGAAGCCGTACCGGAGGAACTGACCCAGGTACGCATGGGTAAGATCGTCCAAGATAAGTTTCCTGGCCTAGAGCAAGAAGACCAGGAGGCGATTCGACAACACGCCATCGCCGCCCTGAACCTGGTGCAGCAGGGCAAAAAGATGGTGGGCGAGATGGCAGGAACCTATGCCGCTGATTCTGCTGATTCCGTCAATGCCGATGATTCCTCGAATGCTGTCAACCTCGATGATGGCGAACCGTCGAGAAACACCGCCCTGATCGACGGGGTGAAAAAGTTTGCCCTCTCCGTCACCGACCTTGACATAGACTTGATCGACCACATCAACCCATTCGGGGAAGCCTACGCTATCCTAGCCAAGACCATGACCGAAGAACGGCTGCGCCAGGTGGCAGAAGTGATTGCCGCTAAGCGCATTAGCCTCACCATCGAAGAGGCGCGAGAACTGACCAAACGTGCCGTGCGGTTTAAGCGGGAAAAGGGCCGTCCGCCCTCCCTCACAGCCACCGACCCTTGGGAAAAACGCATGGCAGAAGGAGTCGCCTTCCTACAACGCAAGGCGAGAGAGGACAACAATGGCTAAGTACACCACCGACGAAGATTTAGAGCTATTGGCGGAATTGGGAATCGACACCGCCCCCGCCCAAATTGCCCAGCGGACACCAAGGGAAGAGCGCATCATCGCTGGGTTTGAGGAAATCGAGCGGTTTGTGGAAGAGCAGGGCCACCTACCCCAGCACGGCGAAGACCGTGACATCTTCGAGCGCATCTATGCCGTGCGCCTAGATCGTCTGCGGGAATTGGAGGAATGCCGTACCCTCCTCAAGCCTCTGGACTCCAAGGGGCTGCTAGAAGCCGCCACGGATGCCGTCT
>JALQST010000230.1 GCA_023264315.1 Nodosilinea sp. BSH.14 | reverse complement strand
GGCAGAACTAGCTCCCTCCGTCGCGCTGCCCCAATTTTGGCTAGATCTGTCTGAAGCCGAACGCCGCTTCTTCTTCCGCGAATTCATCCGCCGCATCGAGATCCACCGCCAAGGTCAGGAATGGCACGTCACCCTAACCCTGGTGTTCTAGACCGATAGGCGAACCTCATCCAAGCTGATCTGGGTCAATGCCCTGGGAACGCAGAAACTCCGCTAATCGCTCCGCCCGATTGCGCTCCTGTTCCGCCTGCCGCTCGGCTGATTCCGCCCGTTGACGTTCTTCCTCGGCCCGTTGACGTTCCGCTTCCGCCTGAAGGCGTTCCCGTTCGGCTCGGAGTTGTGCCTGCTCAGCCCGTTCCCGTTCCTGCTCGACCGGGGTCAAAATCCATTGGCCATTGGCATCAAAAAAGCGCAGCCAGTCTCGCACTCGGCCCTGGAAGCGGCCATGCCACAGCCCTAGACCGATGCCGAGTTCTGGGATGGTGAATCGCCCATCCAGAATGGTGATGGGAACATAGCCTGCCTCTGTGAGGCGAAAGGCTTGCAGGTTGCCTGTGTAGCGGTCAAACACCACGTAGTAGGGGATGTGGAGGATTTGCTCGTAGACCTGCCATTTGGGCGGCGGGGCGGTGGGGTCAGCTTGGGTAAGGCCCAAATCCTCATCGGCGGTGCCGGGGGAGAGAAGTTCCACCACAATGTAGGGGTTGACGTGTTCCTGCCAGGTGACATAGCTGAGCCGGAGATCGTCGTCGTCGCTGTAGAACCGGGGGACATCTACCACGGCAAACCAGTCGGGCCGCTTGTACCAGCGGGGATGGGTGATGTCGTAGTACAAATTCAGGTCGGCGGCGGTGAACAGGCGATCTTCCGCCACATCTGCTAGGCGAAAGGTGGCGCTGAGGAGTTGGGGCTGAAAGTCGTGAAATTCGTCGGGCAACCCAGGCTCCTCCGGGTCTTCGCTGGGCAAATCATACATCGTCGGCCATTGCTCCCGTGGCAGAGTCACATCCGCTGGGACGATGTAGGGATTCGTGGGAAGGGAGGCCGATGGGGACGCGAGGGGCCGAGGAGACATAGAACCGCTACTCCTGGGAGAAGGCTTGGTTTGATTCTAGCCTGCTCCATTGGTGCGGGTTATGGGTGAAGGTTAATGACGTGGGAACCGATGGCGATGCCGTACTCGCCGTAGACATCTTGCCCGAGGAGGCCGACGCTGCCGCCAATGGCCACCACCATGGAGGTTCGGTGCAGGCCCCCAACTTCGAGGACATCGACATACCCAATGGGGAGATCGATAATGCTGCCGTCGGCAATTTTGACTTGGGTGTTGCCCACCACCACCACGCCAATTTGATCGGCCATCTCGGCGGTAATTAAGGTGCCCGATGCCCCGGTATCAAACAGCATCGAAAGGGTATGGCGACCGTTTTGACCTTGGAAGGTGACATCAACGATGGGGGTGCCACCCCGGCGATCGCGAATGGGAATTTGAGCCACGAGGCCCTTGGGCATAGCCACGCGTTCCGGCTGGGGTGGGGCGGCTGGTTCTGTGGCCCGCTGTTGGGCTGTGGCGAGACTGCGCTGATATTCCTGGATTTTGGTTTGGGCGGCGGCATGGTGGGCGCTATTGGTGGGCACCTGTTTCATCAGATCGATAGCTTGCTGCCAGCGCCCCACTGCCAGTTGCCAATCCGCTGGAGACTGAGCCGATTGCCCCAAAACCACCGCACTTGTCGCCCGGTTGGTGGCTTCACGAAAGTAGTCGATGGTGGGGGCGGGTGGTGCTGCCGTAGGGGGAGTGGTAGGGGCGGGGGTTGGCGCAAGGGAGGTCGGGGTTGGTGCGGGTTCCCCCGGCTCCGTGCCGTTGGGCAGGGGGAACCCGCAGCCCGTCAGGGGTACCAGCAGACTCAGGAGGGTGATCAGAAAAAACGTGGATCGTTCCATGGCTATTACTCGCCGTCTTATCCCTTGCTTATTTCTTTAAGGATGCCTGAAAGATGGGCCTGGAATGGGGATGGCGATTCAATGGTGTACCCATGATCGCTAGGACGATGGAAACTGTGCCCTCAAACAATCTTTACGGCGGCGGCCTGCCATCCTGGACGCGCCTTTCCTGCCTCTGTCAAGACTCCCTTAAGTGCGAATGATCTAAAGTCTGCGGTTTGGCCTTAGGATAGTAGCGCTTTGCAATCTCTAATGTGACTGACGGCCATGGTTTTCCCCGATGCACCTCCCGCTCTTCTGGTTTTAGCCGATGGCTCTGTCTTTCGGGGGTGGTCCTTTGGGGCCAGCGGCACGGTGATGGGGGAGGTGGTCTTCAATACGGGGATGACGGGCTACCAAGAAGTGATGACCGACCCGAGCTACTGCGGCCAAATCGTCACCTTCACCTATCCTGAACTGGGCAATACCGGCGTGAATCCAGAGGATGAGGAATCGGCTCGTCCCTGCATTAAGGGTGCCATTGCCCGCAACATCTGTGAGATTCCGAGCAACTGGCGCTCCACCCAATCCCTGCCGGACTACCTCAAGGCCCACCAGATTCCAGGCATTTTCGGCATCGATACCCGCGCCCTCACCCGCCGCCTTCGCACCGATGGGGCGATGAACGGGGCGATTTCCACGGAAATCCTCGATCCCCAAGAACTGCTGCGGCAGCTTCAGGATGCCCCGCCCATGAGTGGCCTCAACCTGGTGGATCAGGTGACAACCCGCGAGGTGTATGAATGGACGGAGGGCACCCCCGTTGCCTGGGAATACAGTGCCGGAGATCTCACGACAGCGGAAGAACCGCTTACCGTGGTGGCGGTGGATTTTGGGGTGAAGCGCAATATTCTGCGCCGCTTGGCCAGCTATGGCTGTCGGGTGATTGTGGTGCCCGCCAGCAGCAGCCCTGAGCAAATTATGGGCTATCAACCCGACGGTATTTTCCTGTCTAATGGCCCTGGCGACCCGGCGGCTGTAACCTACGCCCCGGAACTGGTGCAGGCTCTCTTGAACTACCAACTGCCCACCTTTGGAATTTGTATGGGGCACCAAATCCTCGGCCTGTCCCTGGGGGCATCCACCTTCAAGCTCAAGTTTGGCCACCGGGGTTTAAACCAGCCCTGTGGTCTAGAGCGTCAGGTGGAAATTACCAGCCAAAACCATGGCTTTGCCATCGCCGCCGACTCCATTCCGGCGGACAACGTGGCCGTCACCCATCTCAACTTGAATGACCAAACCGTGGCGGGTTTGGCCCATAAAACCCTGCCCATTTTCTCGGTGCAATATCACCCCGAAGCCAGCCCCGGCCCCCACGATGCCGACTATTTATTTTCCAAGTTTGTGCAAACCATGCGCGACCATCGCCAGCAGCGCCAGCCTGCCTAAGGGCAAGGCTACGGGGATCACGGGGATCATGGGAATCACGCCCTATCCCTGCCAAAACCCCATGTCATCAGCCTTCACGCCCGCGCTGAGGGGGTAGGGGAATCTGCCCCTTGCAGACCGGGCTATCCTGACCTATATTTAACTGTCGAATCGGAGCACCCTAGGAGGTTTCCCATCGCTGAATCTCTAACCCTGACCGTAAGTTTACGAGGCACCCGCGATGTCAGGGGAACCTATCAACTGTTTCGCCTCATTGGACAGCTAGACGCCTTCTCGGAGCCAGCGTTCCGTAAGGTGCTGACGAAGTATGTCGAGTCTGGGCCAGCCCATATCATCCTCGACTTGGGCGCAATTGATTTTGTCGATAGCTCGGGTCTGGGTGCCCTCGTACAACTGGTGAAAAAAGCAACCAGCGAGGGGGGCACGGTTCAGGTCGTCACCAATCCCCGTGTCACCCAAACCGTGAAACTGGTGCGTCTCGAGAAATTCCTGTCGCTTCAGCCCTCGGTGGACGAGGCCATTGCTAACCTCAATGCGCCCGCCGGTGAATAATGCCCTCCGTTGGAGCCTGAACCTTGGCCAACGTTAAACCGTCAGAGGGGCAATCTCTAGGACAGTGGCTAGAACATGGCTGTGGGGGGAGAGCGGCATGGAATGGCTGCTTCGCTTCAGAGATGTGGTGCTAGCAGAGAATCTACCCATAGCCACCCTGGTGATAGCCGACGAATTGTTGGCCGATCCCATGGTGGCTCAGTCAATGGTGCCCAATCCCATGGCCAATTCAGGAAATCAAGATAGCCGGTTGCCCGCCGCCCAAGCGCGGGGCCTGTCACCCATTGCCTTGGCCTACATGGGCGATGCCGTGTACGAGCTCTATGTGCGCAGTCAGTTTTTGATTCCCCCTAAGCGCATTCAGGATTATCACAATGCCGTGGTGGAACAGGTGAAGGCCGAACAGCAGGCGGCCCTCGCCGAGCAATTGGCTCCCCACCTGACGGTGACTGAGCAGGATGTGTTTCGCTGGGGGCGCAACGCCTCTTCCCGGGGGCCAAAGCGCGTAGATGGCGCAATCTACCAAAAGGCAACGGGGCTAGAAACCCTAATCGGCTACCTCTATCTCACAGATCCCGAACGCCTCGCCCAATTGCTGGGCTACCTCAACATCGGCGCATGATCCCCACCCTCGCCACGACAAACAGGGCGGGTTTTCTGTAGTCTTTGTGAATAATCGGCCTGTCCCCAAGGGCCTAGATCCACAATAGCGATAGGGCACCTCGATTAATTGCCATTTGGCGGCCTTCAAGAGGCTAGAACCCTTGAGATCACGTTGCCACTCCCAGAAAAATCTGTATTTTTCGAGGTACCCGATAGCGATAGGACGTCTAGGGTTGGCGGCTGGTTTACCCCCTGTTGCCAAGGGGACGTGTTAGCCTAGGTCTCCGCCCGTTTAATCGCGGTGCCGCTGTTTCAATCCCTCGGTGTTACCATGCCGCCAGAAAATTTTTCCCACGATGCCCGCCCCGCCCAAGGGTCTGCCTCCCGCCACAGCCGTGATACCTACCGAGGTCACTCCGGCGAAGGTAGCCAAAAGCCCGTTCTTAAGGATTCAGGGAAGCCCGAAGGTCGTAAGCGTTCTGGCGGCTATGATGACCGCTATGCCCCCAAGGAAGGCGGCTATCGCGGTAAGAGCGAGGGTGGCGGCTATCGCGGTAAATCGGACGGCAGTGGGTATCGTGGCAAGGCTGAAAGCGGTGGGTATCGCGGCAAATCCGACGGCGGCGACTATCGTGACCGGGATCGGGATCGCAACGAGGGTGGGTATCGCGGCAAGGCTGAAAGCGGTGGGTATCGCGGTAAATCCGAGGGTGGCTATCGCGGTAAGTCGGAGGGCGGCAACTATCGTGACCGGGATCGGGATCGCAACGAGGGCGGCTATCGCGGCAAGGCTGAAAGCGGTGGCTATCGTGGCAAATCTGAGGGTGGGTATCGCGGTAAATCCGACGGTGGTGACTATCGCGACCAGGATCGCAACGAGGACGGCTATCGCGGCAAATCTGCGGGCGGTGGCTATCGTGGAAAATCCGACGGCGGCTATCGTGGCCAGGGCAAGGGGCGATTTTCTAAGGAACGTTCACCCCAGGATGATCGTTTGGCCGCTATGAGTACCTCGGATGCTGACCCTTCCCAAGAGGACG